>CAZMWC010000155.1:0-5496 GCA_964569805.1 uncultured Gallionella sp. | reverse complement strand
CCACCCCGTAGGGGCGATTCACGAATCGCCCGGGCAATTCGTGAATTGCCCCTACACGTTCAAACCGTTTCCTTCTCTCATATTTTCGTGAGTGAGTGAAACGGTCTCGCCATGCAAATTTTACGTTAAACTCAACATGTGATCCCGAGCCGGATGAATAGATTTATTCGCGCATAACATATTGTTTGTGTGAGTAAATATCACCAACACGCCCATCAATTACGCTTTTAAGATAAATGGAGTTGCAACACCTATGCGATCAGAAATGCCCAGTAATGAAGAGGTCCAAACTGCCCTGCGCGGCGTAATCGACCCGGAAGTCGGTATGAATATCGTCGATCTTGGCTTGGTCTACGGCGTGAGTATTTCGGATAGCAAGCTGCACATCGACCTGACCATGACTACGCCTGCCTGCCCGATGGGCGAGATGATTCTCGATGATGCGCGGCGGGCATTGGCGACATTAATGCCCGATGGCGCCGAGATCGAGCTTAATTTAGTGTGGGAGCCGCCGTGGAACCCGGGCAAGATGAGCGAAAACGCACGGGAACATTTTGGCTGGGAACCGCCGCTGGAAACACCCTCTTCCGTTATCCCCGAACCGGAGATAGAACATGCCACGCATGATGCGGAGATTGCGCCCGCAACCGACATACCGGCGCAGTCTGGCGGTTTGGGTGTGCCGTTCCGCCTGCCGCTCCTGATTCTCGGGTTCGCCTCTCTGGCATCCGGCGTGTTGGCCGGCCTCGCGCGAATGGGCTGGGCGGTACCGCTCCCGGCGGCGCAACTGGCTCTGCTGCACGGCCCGCTGATGATATGCGGCTTTCTCGGCACGGTCATCGGCCTGGAACGCGCGGTCGCCCTCGGCTACCGCTGGGCATACGCCGGTCCGCTGCTGACCGGGTTGGGCGGAGTCGCCATCCTGCTCGGTTTTCCGCTTCCCGTAGGCGCGGCAGCAATAGCGCTGGGCAGCGCCGTGCTGCTTACCGGGACTGTCATGATCCTGCTGCGCCAGCGTGAGCTATTCATGGTGACAATGGCGCTCGGCGCATTTAGCTGGCTGGCTGGCAATCTGCTGTGGCTGACCGGCTCCGAGGTATCGGGCGTGGTAGCGTTGTGGATCAATTTTCTGGTGCTGACCATCGCCGGCGAGCGGCTGGAATTAACCCGCTTCCTGCCCCCTTCACCCGATGCCAAACGTATCTTTGCGGCCATTCTTGCAGCAGTTTTGGCAGGTGGTTTTTTCAGCGGAACAGGCATCGGCATCGCCGTATACGGCATTGGATTACTCGGATTGGCGTTATGGCTGCTGCGCCAGGATATCGCACGCCGCACGGTCAAAGAACAGGGCCTGACCCGTTTCACTGCGGTTTGCCTGCTTTCCGGCTATGCCTGGCTCACTATCGGCAGTGTATTGCTGCTCGTCACTGGCGGGTTGTCCGGCACGGCGTACGATGCCGTGCTGCACGCGGTTCTGATCGGATTCGTGTTCTCGATGGTGTTCGGTCACGCACCCATTATTTTTCCCGCTGTGGTGCGGGTCAAAATGCCATATCACTGGACCTTTTACTTGCCGCTGCTGGCGCTTCATGCATCATTACTGGTGCGCATCGCCGGTGATGGCTTGATGCTGCCGGAATTGCGCAATCTCGGCGGATTATTGAATGCGTTGGCGCTGGTGCTGTTTATTTTGAGTACCGTCAGCAGTGTGGTGCGTGGCTTCCGGGCAAAAAGCTAGCAGCTGACTTTAGCCGTTAAACCAAGCTCACCGATGCGCCCGGCGAAGGCTTGCAGATGTTCTACAGGCAAGGCGGACAGGCGCGGTGCCTCCGCTTGCAATGAGGGACGTGCCAGACCGTAGAGCAGCACGCCTTGCGGTTTGTGTCCGTCGCGCAACAGTGCCGCAACAAACTCCAGATAGTCATCCTCGTCGCGGCGCGACGGCGGCTCCCCATCCAGCGCGAACCAGCAGGTTTGCAACCAGGTCGGGCACAGCGCAATGGCGGTAATCAGGTTGTCGCGCACTTTGCTCATGCTGGTGTTGGTGTCATTGACGAGTTGCATCCCCGCTGCGCTGGCGCGATCCAGCTTGAACCACACTTCGCCGTTGAGCTTTGCCATGTCACGCAAACCTTGCTGAACTTCGCTGCGGTACAGCAGACTGCCGTTGGTGATCAACACGGTTTTCACTGTTTCCGGCAAAGCCGTTTCATGGCGAACCTGGCCGATGAGCTCGATGACCTGGGCGAATTCGGCGGAGCTGGTTGGCTCACCGTTACCGGATAGCGCAATATCGTTGATGCGCCGCGCACCTTCAGGGACGCGGGTTTGCATAAAATCACCATCCAGCAACTCATGAAGAAACGCTTCCAACTCCTTCTTTAATAATATTAAATCCACGGGCGACGCGGTGCCGCGCGTGAGATTGGGAACCTGGCAGTAGATGCAGCGCCAATTGCACGCGTTGTTTGGGTTGAGGTTGATGCCGACCGAAACCCCGTCGGCGCGACGCGACACCACCGGGTAAACATAGCGCAAGGCCGCGCTGTCACGGTCGTGGTTGGAAGTATTGAGCGGATTACCTGTCTCGGGCACGAATCAATCGCCGCTCAAGACTTGCCCAGCGGCAGATATTTCGCCGGGTCTACAGGCTTGCCAAGGCGACGCACCTCGAAATGCAATTTGACTTGATCGGCATCGGTGTTGCCCATTTCGGCGATTTGTTGCCCGCGCGCGATGCTCTGCCCTTCTTTCACCAACACTTTGTCGTTGTGCGCGTAGGCGCTGAGATAAGTTTTGTTGTGTTTGATGATGATCAGCTTGCCATAGCCGCGCAAGCCGGTGCCGCTATACACCACCTTGCCGGGTGCGCTGGCGGTGATGGTTTGCCCGAGCTTGCCGGCAATGTCGATCCCTTTGCGGTTGGCTGATTCGGAGAACCCGGCAATCAATTTACCTTGGGTGGGCATACTCCACTCCAGCGCGGCTTCCTCAACACCATCATCGGTATTATCCGATTTGGCTTCTGGCTTGGGTTTGCTCTCGGCCTTGACCACAGCGACGGCTTCAGGTTTTGCTTCCTGAACTTTGTCGATTTGCGCCATGGCCGCATCGCTGTAGGTGTATTTCACCACTTTGGGTTGTTCTTTCACCAGCGAATCGATGGGTTTGATTTCAACTGCGCCGGGTGGTGCAATAGGTGCAGAACTGCCGGGGAACAGGCGGATTTGCTGGCCTATGGAAATCATGCTGGGATTCTGGATGCCATTCAGATCAGCCAGTTCGTGGTAATCAAAACCATAATTGAAAGCGATGCTGTACAGCGTGTCGCCCTTTTGCACGATATGCATTTGCGGGCGCCAATCCTTTTCGCGCGAGGTTTTTTTGTGTGTTGCATCGGCCGTGGCAACGCTCTTTTTGCCGGCATCGCCATGTTCGGCGACCGGCGCGCGCGCGCCGCCCGAAGCGCAGCCCGCCAACACGGTGACCACCAACAGCAATAATGCAACAGACCAGTTCATGCTTTTCCCATCAATAATGGAACAAATCTAACCGGTTCCAGCCGGGTTTCGCGGAATCCGCCCGCATCGCGTTCGGCCAGATACAGCCATTGTTCCTGCACCCCGACCGGCAGGATCATTTTACCACCGACCGCAAGCTGCTCCCGCAATGCCGCCGACAGCGCGGGCGCGGCGGCGGCCATAATGATGCCGTCGAACGGCGCGAACTCCGGCCAACCGGCGCTGCCGTCCGCATAACGCACGCTGACATTACGCAGCTTCAGATCGCGCAATAGTTTTTTGGCGCGTTCATATAGAGGCTGGATACGCTCCATGGTATAGACCTCCTTCGCCACCTGCGCCAGCACCGCCGCCTGATAGCCGCACCCGGTACCGATTTCCAGCACGCGCCCGAGCATTTGCCCCGCCGGCTGACCGGCGCGCAATACCTCGATCATGCGCGCCACAATGTAGGGCTGCGAAATGGTCTGGTTGAAATTGATCGGCAGCGATACGTCATCGTAAGCGCGGCTCGCCAATGCCTCGTCGACGAACAGATGGCGCGGCACCTCGAACATCGCCGCCAGCACCGTTTCGTCCTTGATGCCCTGCTCGCGCAGCCGCTCGATCATGCGCATACGGGTGCGCTGCGAGGTCATACCGATGCCGCCATGCCTCGTATTCACGGCTTCTCCATCCATCCCCGCACAGCATCAAGCTGGCTGTATTGCGTGAGATCGATTTGCAACGGCGTAAGCGAGACGCGCTGCTGCGCCAGCGCATGAAAATCCGTGCCTTCCCCCGCGTCTTGCGCCTTGCCGGCCGCGCCGACCCAATACACGGTCTCGCCGTGCGGGTTGCTGGCCTTGACCACCGGTTCCGCCTTATGCCGCTTGCCGAGGCGCGTCACCGCGATACCTTGAAGCTGATCGTAAGGCACATCCGGCACGTTCACGTTCAGCAACCAGGGAAGGCTGTGCGTCCGCTTGGCAAAACGTTGCGCCAATTCGGCGGCGATTCTGGCGGCAGTTTCGTAGTGAGCGAATTGATTGCCAACCAGTGAAACGGCAATCGCGGGAATGCCCAGCAAAAATCCTTCTGTGGCTGCGGCGACCGTGCCGGAATAAATGGTGTCATCGCCCATGTTGGCTCCGGCATTGATGCCCGACACCACCATATCGGGCTGTTGCTCCAGCATCCCCGTGACGGCCAGATGCACGCAGTCGGTAGGCGTGCCATTAACGTAGTAAAACCCGTTGGCGGCCTGGCGCAATTTGAGCGGGCGATCAAGCGTAAGAGAGTTGCTGGCACCGCTACGATCCCGTTCGGGAGCGACAACGACGACTTCGGCTATTTTGGCAAGATGTTCGGCGAGGCACGCCAAACCGGGTGAAAAATAGCCGTCGTCATTGCTGATCAGGATGCGCATCGGTGGGTTATAGATAGAATGTTGTGATAACTGCCGCAAAGCCGGGAATTTAAAAAGGAGCCGTAACTACTCAAGTACAACCGTCTTTCCCCCTCTCCCGCAAGGGGAGAGGGGACTGTGTTTGTGGATATTTTGAGCATATCGCTTCGACTTGAGTAGTTACAAGGAGCCATAGAAATTATGCGGCTGAAGCATCGGCCATTGCCCGCTGCCAGAAATCTCATCCTGCAACTTCGCTTTGGAGTATATGCAAAATCTTTAAGATGTTAAAGCCTTTTTTGGCCGCGCCCCGCTGTAGAATAGCTGTGTTTGCAGCCTTTAACGTGAAACACGCGCAGCGATTCGTTTGCCCTTTCTCCCGCTTGCGGGGGAAAGTTGGATAGGGGGAAAACGGGCATGGCGAGTTTTATTTCATTATCAGGGGTGGCAACTTGCCATGCCCGTTATAGCCCCATATGCCCAATCTCGAAATCGACCCAAATCAATCCGTCGAACTGCTCAAGGAGTTGCATATCCTGACGCGCGACGGCAAGCTCAATCAGGACAGCCGGCGCAAGCTGAAGCAGG
>CAZMWC010000154.1:0-5500 GCA_964569805.1 uncultured Gallionella sp. | reverse complement strand
TGCGATGGCATTTAGTTCCAGAATTGTAGACTTTATTTCTGACTTATGAGTAAATGCAAGATAACTTCCACGGAACATCAAAAAATTGTCATTTCGACCGCAGGGAGAAATCCTGCGTTGCATTGAAGATTCCTCACTCCGGTCGGAATGACAAAGTGCATTGCATTAATGAATATGTTATCCGTCGTCATTTATCCTAAAAACCGTAGTTGGTGATGAATGTTGTGTTTATCCAAGATGTTGCGTCGCTCTTGTAGGTGCGAATTCATTCGCACATAACCTCTTGTCCGTGCGAATGAATTCGCACCTACATACCACTCAACTGCGTTTTTTAGGTTTATGGAAACGTCAGTAATAACTCAACACTGGTGCCAACCAGTATTCCGCTTCTTCCAGCGTCCATCCCTTGCGTCGCGCATAATCCGCGACCTGATCCCTGCACACCTTGCCGGTGGCGAAATATTGCGCTTGCGGGTGTGAGAGGTAGAAACCGCTTACCGCTGCGGTGGGCAGCATGGCGTAGCTTTCGGTGATCGTGATGCCCGCATTGAGCGGCGCTTGCAACAGTTCAAACAACGGTCCTTTTTCGCTGTGCTCGGGGCAGGCGGGATAACCGGGGGCAGGGCGGATACCGCGATATTTTTCGGCGATCAGCGCGTTGTTATCCAAAGTCTCATCCACCGCATAACCCCAGTATTCGCGGCGCACGCGGGCGTGCAGCAATTCGGCGAACGCCTCTGCCAAACGATCGGCCAGCGATTTCAGCAAAATGGCGTTGTAGTCGTCGTGCTGCTTTTCAAATTCCGCCACACGCGCTTCAATGCCGATGCCGGCAGTGACGGCGAACGCGCCGATGTAATCCGCGACACCGCTCGTTTTTGGCGCGATATAGTCGGCCAGGCAGTAATTCGGGATATCGTCCGGTTTCTTCGTTTGCTGGCGCAGGTTGTGCCAAGTCATTGCTACTTTGCTGCGCGATTCGTCGGTGTAGATTTCGATGTCGTCGCTGTTCACCGAGTTGGCGGGGAACAGGCCAAACACGGCATTCGCGGTGAGCCATTTTCCTTTAACGATTTTCTTCAGCATCGCTTGCGCGTCGGAAAACAGCTTGCGCGCTTCCTCGCCTACCTTTTTGTCTTGCAGTATTTTCGGGTAACGCCCGGACAACTCCCATGCGTGGAAGAATGGCGACCAATCGATGTATTCGGCGATCAATTCCAGTGGATAGCCCTCGAATTTATGCACACCCGTGAGCCACGGTTTTGGCGGGGTGTATTTTTTCCAATCCGTCTTCAGCCCATGCGCCCGCGCTTCTTCCAGCGTGACATAACTCGCTTTGATTCTCTTGCCTTCGTGCTGCTCCCGCGCTGCAGCGTAATCAGTTTTGATGCCCGCAACGTATTCGTCGCGCAGCGTATCGGAGAGCAGATTGCTGCACACGCCCACCGCACGCGAGGCATCTGTTACATATACCGTCGCGCCGCTCGGGTAGTTGGGCGCTATCTTTACTGCTGTGTGTATGCGCGAGGTGGTCGCGCCGCCGATCAGCAACGGAATCCTGAAGCCCTGGCGTTCCATTTCTTTCGCCACATACGCCATCTCCTCCAACGATGGAGTGATGAGGCCGGACAGGCCGATCACATCGGCGTTGTGTTCGCGCGCAGTGTCGAGGATCTGCTGGCACGGCACCATCACGCCCATGTTCACCACTTCGAAATTGTTGCACTGCAACACCACCGTGACGATATTCTTGCCGATGTCGTGCACGTCGCCCTTCACCGTCGCCATCACGATCTTGCCCTTGGTGCTGGTGTCGCCGGAGCGCAGTTTTTCCGCTTCGATGTACGGCACCAAGTGCGCCACGGCCTGCTTCATCACGCGCGCGGATTTCACCACTTGCGGCAAAAACATCTTGCCCGCACCAAACAAATCGCCGACGAAATTCATACCGGACATCAGCGGGCCTTCGATCACTTCGACCGGGAATTTGGCTTGCAGTCGCGCTTCTTCGGTGTCTTCGACGATGTAGGTGGTGATGCCGCGCACCAGTGCATGAGTCAGGCGTTCCTGCACCGTGCCTTTGCGCCATTCCAAATCTTCGACTTGTTCCTTGCCGCCGCCTTTGACATTTTCCGCCAGTTTGACCAGCTTCTCGCCCGGACTTTCTTCTTGTCCTTGCGGATGACGGTTCAGCACCACGTTTTCCACCGCATCGCGCAACTCGCTTGGAATTTCTTCATACACGCCGAGCTGCCCGGCGTTGACGATGCCCATGCCCATGCCCGCCTTGATGGCGTGATACAGGAACACGGTATGGATTGCCTCACGCACCGGCTCGTTACCCCGGAAACTGAAGGAAACATTCGACACGCCGCCGGAAATCTTGGCATAGGGCAGGTTTTTTCTGATCCATGCGGTCGCTTCAATGAAATCCACCGCGTAGTTGTTGTGTTCTTCGATGCCGGTCGCAATCGCGAAAATATTCGGGTCGAAAATAATGTCCTCGGGCGGGAAGCCGACCTTGTTTACCAGAATGTCGTAGCTGCGCTGGCAGATATCCGTCTTGCGCTGATAGGTGTCGGCCTGGCCCTGCTCGTCGAACGCCATCACCACTGCGGCTGCGCCGTAACGGCGCACCAGCGTGGCGTATTTGACGAAGTTTTCCTCGCCCTCTTTCAGCGAGATGGAGTTGACGATAGGCTTGCCCTGCACGCATTTCAGCCCCGCCTCGATGATGCTCCACTTGGAGGAGTCGATCATCAGCGGCACTCTGGAGATGTCCGGTTCCGAAGCGATGAGATTCAAGAACTTCACCATCGCGGCCTCGCCGTCCAACATCGCTTCATCCATATTCACGTCGATCACCTGCGCGCCGGTCTCCACCTGCTGCTTGGCGACTTCCAGTGCCTCGTCGTACTGGCCTTCCAGAATCAGACGCTTGAACTTGGCCGAACCGGTGACGTTGGCGCGCTCACCGACGTTGACAAACAGCGAGTCGGCACCGATGTTGAACGGCTCCAGGCCGGATAGGCGGCATTTTTTCTCGATGTCTGGCAGCTTGCGTGGCGGCACGTTTTTCAGCGCGTCGGCAATCGCCTTGATGTGCGCGGGCGAAGTGCCGCAGCAACCGCCCGCGATGTTGAGGAAACCGCTGGTAGCGAATTCCTTTACCAAACGCGCGGTAGTTTCCGGCAGTTCATCGTAGCCGGTTTCGGACAGCGGATTGGGTAGCCCGGCGTTGGGATGCGCGCTGATGTAGCAACTCGCCACGCGCGACAACTCTTCCACGTAAGGGCGCATCAGCTCCGCACCCAACGCGCAGTTCAGGCCGATAGACAGCGGGTGTGCATGGCTCAAGGAATTCCAGAATGCTTCGGTGGTTTGCCCGGACAATGTCCTTCCAGATGCGTCGGTGATTGTCCCGGAAATCATGATCGGTACTCTCACGCCGTGCTGCTCGAAATGCCGCTCGATGGCGAACAGCGCAGCTTTGGCATTGAGCGTGTCGAAGATGGTCTCGACCATCAGCATGTCCGCACCGCCGTCGAGCAGCCCGCGTATCGCTTCGGCGTAGCTTTCCACCAATTCGTCAAAAGTGACATTGCGTGCGCCGGGGTCGTTCACATCCGGCGAGATCGAGGCGGTGCGCCCGGTCGGGCCGAGCACGCCGGCGACGAAACGCGGCTTGTCGGCGGTAGAAAATTCATCACATAACCCGCGCGCCAGCTTCGCACCGGCCACGTTCAACTCATATACCAGATGCTGCATCTGGTAATCCGCCATCGACACCGAGGTGGAATTGAAGGTGCAAGTCTCGAGGATGTCCGCACCTGCTTCCAGATACTCGCGATGGATGCCGCCCACCACATGCGGTTGGGTCAACAGCAACAGGTCGTTGCAGCCTTTTACATCCACCGGAGGATCGGCGAAGACCTTTCTTTCCCCCTTGTAATCGCCATATGGTTCGGTGCCGCGATAGTGTTCTTCGGTCAGCTTGTGGCGCTGGATCATGGTGCCCATTGCACCGTCCAGAATCAGGATGCGTCGTTGCAACAGAGCTTCGATGGGGTGCGGTGCGTGGGTCATGTGGCTAGGTTCAAAAAATGAGCGCGGATTTTACCATGAGGAGCTACGGCGCTTTCAGCGGGTAGCCGGGCTGGCGGCTTCGGCGTGATCCGTGTGCTGGCCGTGCATCACGATGCGCGCAACGAACAGGATCGCCAGCAGGTTCGCCGCGATGGCCACGTACCCAACTTTTTCATAACCGACGATCTGCCCCGCGCTGTTCTGCGTGATGATGAACCCCGCCAATGTGGAAGCCAGACCGGTGGACAGTTGCTGCATGGAGGCGTTGAGCGACATGAAGGTGCCGCGCAGTTTCGGTTGCGCTGCCGATGTCACGACAGCCATCGCCGGAACCATGCGCCCCGATACCAGCACGAAAAATACTGTGGTGCAAATCAGCCAAACCCACAACGGCGCCGCACCGATTTGTGTGACCACCAATAATGGCAGCAACGCGGCGGTAGCGACTACCCGATAAATTTTGGCCTTGCCGCGCAGGTCTGCCCAGCGGCCGATGCGCCGCGCGGTAAACAGCGTCGCCGCGCCGCCTGCAAGGTAGATGAATGGAATGTCTTGCTGTGAGATGCCGACATTTCCAACCGCATAGAGAGTGATATAGGGAATCACCGTAAAGCCGGAAAACATGACCAGCACGGTGAACAGCAGCGCGCGCAGATGATTGCTATCGCGCAACACGGCAAATATCGCCGCAAAGGGGTGAGCGCGTTTTTCCGTGCTGATGTGATGGCGCAATTGCGGCAGGGTGCGCGTGCCGATGAGAATGAACAGCACGGATAATATCGCGATCAGGATGAATGGCGCGCGCCACTGAAAATGATTGGCCAGCCACAACGACAGCGGCACACCGGCAACGGTGGAAATCGAAAATGCCGCCGAGACAACCCCGCTGGCGCGGGCGCGCCGCGCAAACGGGATTACATCGCCGATGATGGTCTGCACCTGCGCGCCCATCACGCCGCCGAACGCTCCGGCCAGTCCGCGCGCGACGAGCAGCGAGGCGTAGCCGGGAGCCAGACCGCAGGCCAGCGTGGCCAGGCCAAATAGCGCGAACATCGCCAGCAGTAGCCGCTTGCGCTCGAAACGGTCGATGAAAGTCGCGGCGAGCAAACCGGACAGCGCGGCGCTGAAACTGTAGGACGCAACCAACAGGCCAAACTCGTGCGTGCTGATACCAAACGCGCTGATCAAAATAGGCCCGAGCGGCATCATGATCATGAAATCGAGGATGTGGCTGAACTGGATGCCCGCGAGGGTGAGTAGCAGATATTTTTCGTGTTGGGGGGTGAGGGTGGGAGGCATGATTTTAAATCGGACGATCCGGAATCAACCTAGAAACCGCAGTTGGCCAATTGTATTCTTATGAAGAGCCGCGCGATGACTGATTTTCGCGCTTTTTACATAACTCACCTTTTGG
>CAZMWC010000153.1:0-5552 GCA_964569805.1 uncultured Gallionella sp. | reverse complement strand
CGCTACGCGCGCGGCATGGAATTCCCCATCATCCCGTGCAACCTGTGCGGCTCGCAGGAAAACATGCAACGCAAGAACATCAAAAAAATGCTCGCCGCATGGGAGCTTGAGTATCCGGGACGCAACCAGACTATTTTCACCGCGATGCAGAACGTCGCGCCGTCACATCTGCTCGATGCGAATTTGTTCGATTTCAAGCGCCTTAAAATTGGTGACCAAGTGGCGGAAGGTGATGTGGTGTTTGATGACGGAATGGCCGATTAGCCCGTCAATGGATTAGCTGTTACGATTTACCGTCGCATGTTGCTTGGGGCAAACATGAACCGCAAACAGAAAATCGCATTATGGGTGGGCGCATTCAACCTCGCTGTGATATTGCTATTCCCGCCGTTCGATTCTTTCTCGTTCACCGATGCGAAATCGCTCATTTTTGCAGGCTTTCATTTTGTCTTTGCGCGCAGCGGCAACGAGGTCATCAACACCGATGTCCTGTTTCTCGAAGCCGTGGTGTTGCTGGTGAATGTCGGCGTTGCCTGGCTGCTGTTGCGTGATGCCCAACATGCCTTCGGCACGAAGCGACACTTCAATTACCAGAATGCCATTCTGCTGATGGTTGCGGCCAATTTAACGGTGATCCTGCTGTTCCCGCCGTTCGAATATTTCTACGCCGTAACCGGTGCAACGCTACCCAGCTTCCAGGGGTTCTATTTCATTTTTTCGGCAGGGCCGATGCTCACGATCGTCACGCCGATACTTTATCTGGAGGTGGTGTTCGTATTGTTTAACGGCGCAGTGCTATGGTTGTTGTTCAATAAAAGCAAAGAACCGGAAGAATTATCTCCTCAAGAAGCGATGGAGCTAATGCGCAAATTGAGCGGCAAACACCACAAATAACGCGGGTCCAGACGCGCCGACCACAGGGTATTTTCCTAAAGGTTCCCTAAACTGTGTTTCAGCATCCCACCCAGCGATTTCTCCCGCCTTCCTTGGCCTGATACATACGCCGGTCGGCCGCTTCAATCAGATGCTGGCTATCGCTGGTGGAGTCGGCCAATTTTTCCGCGATCCCGTAGCTCGCCGTCAACGGGCTGCCATCCGGGCGCTGCCCCAGGCCGCTGGTGCGCAGCCGCTCCAGTATGGAAATGGCAGAGGCGCAGTCGGTATTGGGCAGCACCATAAGAAACTCCTCACCCCCCCAGCGTATCAATGCGTCGCCACCGCGCAATGTGCCGCGTATCATTTCAGTAGCTGCTATCAGGATTCGATCGCCCGCTTCATGCCCGTAATTGTCATTAATTGCCTTGAACTTGTCGAGATCGGCGAACACTACGGTCAATGGAGTGTGGTTGCGTTCAGCGATGCTGAACTGGAGATTAAATAAATCTTCCCCGCTGGCACGGTTAAAACAGCGCGTCAACGGATCATGGTTGGCTTGGCGCACCAGCGCCGCCATGAATGCCAACTGGCTCATGCCGGACAGCGTGGCAGTGGCGGCAATCAGCACCAGCAGCCAGAACGCGCCAAGATGCGTGCCCCAATTGATATTGTTGATCTGGATCATCGCCACCAGTGCCGAGGAGAATAATACCGGCATGGAAAACACAATGCCTTCCAGTGCGGTCAGCGGGAATATGCTCAATCCCGCCACCAGAACAAACGGCAGGAAGGCATAGCCGGCGGCAATCACTGCAGCGCCTCCCTGCTGTTCAAGATCAGAAAGCATCAGGTGGGAATAGATGAAAAACGCCGTCGGAATAACAAACATGAAAGCCAGTGCCCGGTAGGCATCCTTCATGTGCGGCGAAATGCGATAAGCCAAAGCCAGCATGACAAAGCCCAACGTGGCAGCCAGCCGTCCACCCGCCAGCATGACCGACATCGGAAAATCAAACGCCAGAAAGTCCACCACGATCCACAGCGGTGTCAGCACCGCGAACATGGCCGCAACCAGCCGTACGCGGGAGATGATGATTTCTGCGCGACGTCTGGCCAGCAATGGAGAATGCGTGGACGGACGGATGAGGACTGAAAGCCCTTCAACGGAAATATCCGCGAGTAGCTGCGTCACCATTGAATCCAGAATTTGTTTGAACGTCCGCATACTCTCCCCAGCCGTTTTTCCATTATGGGTGACTTGTCAAAATCGCGCTACGCCAATTTACATAGGTGTTTCAATACAGGGAGCTTCTAGAAATTCACTTTTGCGGGATGAAGCGCAAGGAGCCGCGCAGCGAATGACGAAACATATCAAATGGATAGGCGAGGAATGAGCGAGCACGCGACGCAGCGATTCGCCCGCAAAATGAATTTATAGAGGTTCCCTACACTCCACAGCAATTTTGAAGATCACCTTGCGGATTTCACCGGTTGCAACCAGCGGTGCATGCGCATCCTCCGGGAAGAAGATACAGAAATGCCCAGGCGGTGTGGCGACCCATGCAACGGGCGCATCGTGAAAAAACTGGATGTCCTTTTCCCTGCTGTAATCACTCACCGGGTTATGGCAATCCGCCAGCGGCTTCCAGCCCATTTCGTCGATACCATCCAACACCAACTGAATATCGATATAACGGCGGTGCGCTTCCAGCCTGGCCATCTCGCGCGTACGCCCCGGAACACATTCCACAATGGCGATCAGATCATCGCCGGCGATGTGGTAGCGCCCCGGTGTGAGCGCGTAAAGATCGGTGTTACGGATGTAGTCGAAGGCGCGCGGGAACAGTGGATGCAGCGCAGCGTAGCGGTCGGATTGGGAGAGGGCGGAAAGGATCATATGGGTTATTACTCATCAATCAAAAATTGAGGTTGCGGGAGTGTACAGACATGTCAGCGCTTAAAGAGATGCGCGAATTCATGCGGCGCAATGCCCGTTGGTTATTGCGCCCTACATTTACAAAAACCTCGCCACCATCCCTTTGGTCAACTCGCCCCGCAACGGAATCAGCACACGGTGCCCGCTGCCCGGCGCGGTGTTGACAGCTACGCCGTCGGGGGTTTTCATCTCTTTCAGTTCGATGATGTGGTTGCCGGAGGGGTGGATGATTTCCAGTTTGTCGCCGATCTGGAATTTATTCTTTACGTCAATCTCTGCCATGCCGTTTACATACGCCACAATGTCGCCGACATATTGCTGGCGGAAACTTTCTGAATGTCCGCGCATATAGTTCTGCTGTTCATGAGTGTGATGGCGTTCGTAGAAACCGTCGGTGTAGCCGCGATTCGCCAGCGCATCCAGTGCACCGAGCAGGCTTAAATTGAACGGGCGGCCTGCGACCGCGTCGTCGATGGCCTGGCGATACACCTGCGCGGTGCGCGCAACATAATAAATGGATTTGGTGCGGCCCTCGACTTTAAGCGAGTCAATGCCGATCTTCACCAGGCGCTCGACATGTTCCACCGCGCGCAGGTCTTTGGAGTTCATGATATAGGTGCCGTGTTCATCTTCCAGCACCGGCATCAGTTCGTCAGGATGATCCTGACGCGAGATCAAATACGCACGGTCGGCCAGCGGGTGGCGCGGCTGCGCACCGCAGGATGACAGGGCGCTTTCGCTCAACGCTTTGTCGAAATCGAAATCGATTTTATGAATATCGCCAGTGCCGTCCTCGATGGCGCTATCCACCTTGTAATCCCAGCGGCAGGAATTGGTGCAGGTACCCTGGTTGGCATCCCGATGGTTGAAATAGCCGGACAGCAGGCAGCGCCCGGAATAGGCCATGCATAATGCGCCGTGAATGAACACTTCGAGTTCGATGTCGGGGCATTGCTGGCGTATCTCTTCGATCTCGTCCAGCGACAATTCGCGTGACAGGATTACGCGTGACAGGCCGAGCGATTGCCAGAATTTTACTGCCGCGTAGTTGACGGTATTGGCCTGTACCGAGAGGTGAATTTGTATTTCCGGCCAACGTTCGCGCACCATGGCGATCAGGCCGGGATCGGCCATGATCAAGGCATCCGGTTGCATGGCGATAAGCGGCTCCATGTCCGCCATATAGGTTTTCACCTTGGCGTTGTGCGGCATCAGGTTGCTGGCGACGAATAATTTTTTGCCGAGCTGATGCGCTTCCTTGATGCCGGTGTCCAGTTCTTTCAGCTGAAATTCGTTGTTGCGCGCACGCAGTGAGTAGCGTGGCTGCCCCGCATACACCGCATCCGCGCCGAAGGCGTAGGCGGTACGCATTTTTTCCAGCGTGCCTGCAGGCAGAAGAAGTTCTGGTGCGCGTAGTTGCCTCACAAGCCCAACCGTTTCCAAATTTCCAGTGATGGTGCGGCATGATTGAGCGTGTAGAAATGCAGACCCGGCGCGCCGCCTGACAACAGACGTTCACATAATGCCGTGACCACCTCCAGGCCGAATTCCTGCACCGATTCGGTATCGTCGCCGTAGCTTTCCAGCGTGCGGCGGATCCAGCGCGGTATTTCCGCCCCGCAGGTGTCGGAAAAGCGCGCCAGTTGTGAGAATCTCACGATCGGCATGATGCCGGGCACGATGGGGATGGTGATGCCGAGCTTGCGACACTCATCGACAAAATGGAAGTAGCTGTCGGCATTGTAAAAATACTGGGTGATTGCCGAGTTAGCTCCCGCTGCAACTTTGCGTTTGAAGTTGATCAGGTCATCTTGCGGTGACTTGGCCTGCGGATGGCACTCCGGGTAGGCCGCCACTTCGATGTGAAAATGCTCGCCCGTTTGCGCGCGAATAAACGACACCAGTTCGTTGGCATATTGGAATTCACCGACACCGGCCATGCCGGATGGCAAGTCGCCGCGCAATGCCACGATGCGATTGATGCCGAGCCGCTGGTAGGTTTGCAGGATGCTGCGGATGTTTTCGCGCGTCGAGCCGACGCAGGACAAATGCGGCGCAACGGTAAGTCCTTCCGCCTTGATCTGTTGCACTATTTCCAGACTGCGCTCTTGGGTGGAGCCGCCCGCGCCGAACGTAACAGATAAAAATTCCGGGTTGAGCGCCTGCAACTGCCTGCGCGTGGCAGCCAGTTTTTCCATACCCTCCGGTGTTTGTGGAGGAAAAAATTCAAAACTAAAAAGTGGTTTGCTCATCATGCTCTCCTGGCCCGTGAAAAAAGCGCGTCGTCCGCCGCAAATTCTTTTATGAGCGTTTCATCAGTTGTGCGGCTGCTGCGGACAGCGCCCACGAAAAAATACTGTACAACACCGCACCCAACACCCCCGGCCAGAAACCGTCCACCACGAAATCGCGCAGCACCGATCCGACGAACCAGAACAGCAGTCCGTTGATGACGAAGATGAACAGCCCCAGTGTCAGCAAAGTGACGGGCAAGGTGAGCAACAACAGCAACGGGCGGATCAGCGTGTTGACCAAACCGAGGAAGAATGCGGCGATCAGCGCATCGACAAAGCTGTCCAGACGAATGCCCGGCACAAAGTTCGCCACGGCAAGCAGCGCGAGTGCATTGAGAATCCAGATTAACAGCAGTTGCATGCGCCTCCTTAAATCAGGATTCAGTAGTCGTAGGATGGGTTGAGCGCAGCGATACCCATCGGCGTAATTTCAATTGATGGGTATC
>CAZMWC010000152.1:0-5554 GCA_964569805.1 uncultured Gallionella sp. | reverse complement strand
CTCACCCACAGCATCGAAGTCGCGCAGATCGCCCGTTCGATAGCGCGCCGCCTGAACTTGAATGAAGACCTCGCCGAGGCCATTTCGCTCGCGCACGATCTGGGGCATACGCCGTTCGGACATGCCGGGCAGGATGCGCTGAATGCCTGCATGAAAGAATACGGCGGTTTCGAGCACAACCTGCAATCGCTGCGGGTGGTGGATGTGCTGGAAGAACGTTACGCCGCGTTCGACGGGCTGAACCTGTGTTTTGAGACACGCGAAGGCATCCTCAAACACTGCTCTGCTGAAAAAGCCACCCAGCTTGGCGATCTGGGTGAGCGTTTTTTGCAGGACCGCCGCCCCTCGCTGGAAGCGCAGATCGCCAATCTTGCCGATGAAATCGCTTACAACAACCACGATGTGGATGATGGCCTGCGCTCCGGCCTGATCACCCTGGAACAGCTCTCTACCGTGCCGTTGGTGGAGGCGCACTTGCAAGAAGTGCGCCGTGCCTATCCCGATTTGCCGGAGCGGCGCGTGGTGCACGAAACGGTGCGGCGCATGATCAATACGCTGGTATCCGATCTGGTGCTGCAAAGCGGGCGCAATATCGGCGCGCATCATCCGGCGACATTGGAAGATGTGCGTGACGCGCCCGCGATAATCGCGTTCAGTGCAGAAGTGAGCGAACGGCAGCGCGAGTTGAAAAATTTTCTGCGTATTCACCTGTATCGCCATTACCGCGTACTGCGCATGAGCGCCAAAGCGCAGCGCATCATCGGCGACTTGTTCGGCATCTTCATGGCGGATAGCCGTTTGCTGCCTCCCCAATTTCAGCAGCAATCCGGGCAGGCAGAATCATGCCGTGCACGCGCGGTGGCCGATTATATTGCCGGCATGACCGACCGCTATGCCATCCGCGAGCATCGCCGGATTTTTGCGGTGGAGGAAGTGCAGTAGGGGCGATTCATGAATCGCCCGTATGGGATGAAATGTGGATTTTAGGGTGGTAGGATGCGGTGACGAAGGAACCGCATCGCTCGCGTATTGAATGATGCGGTTCGTGCCTTACCACATCCTACGACGCTCTTGCAGGTGCGAATCCATTCGCACATAACCTGTTGTTCGTGCGAATGAATTCGCACCTACCTACCACTCAACTGCATTTTCCGGGTTAAATCCCCTCGCCCGTATTCATCTTGCCCCTGTCGTTTTGCTCACGCGCGTGCCGTTCGGCCAGCTGCTCGAATTCATTTATCGGAACCGGCCTGCTGAACAGAAAACCTTGAAAATTGTGACAGCCGTGCAGGTTGAGAAACTCGCGCTGCTCCTCGTTTTCCACACCTTCGGCGATGACATTCAAGCCGAACGCCGTTCCCAGAGTAATAATCGCCTGGATGATGGCCGCGTCGTTCGGATCGGTGGCAAGGTCGCGGATGAATGATTGATCAATTTTTAATTGATTGAGCGGCAACCGCTTGAGCTGGGAGAGCGAGGAGTTTCCGGTACCGAAATCGTCCAGCGAAAAAACTACGTTGAGCAATTTGAGCTGGCGCATTTTTTCGATCGCATCTTCGACATCGAGCAGCACCAGGCTCTCGGTCAGCTCAAGCTTGAGCTTGAACGGGTCTGCGCCGGTTTGTTCCAGCACCGACTGGATTTGTTCCACAAAATCCGTCTGCCGGAATTGCCGCGGGCTCACATTGACCGACATGCGCAGGTCGCGGGTAACCGGGTTGGACGACCAGGCCGCAAGCTGTTTGCAGGCGGTTTCCAGCACCCAATGGCCAACCGGGACAATGAGGCCGTTTTCCTCGATCAGCGGAATAAATTCCATCGGGTTCACCAGCCCGCGTTTCGGGTGCTGCCAGCGGATCAAGGCTTCCGCGCCGATCATTTGCCCGGCGTAGTCCATTTGCGGCTGGTAGTAGAGGGTAAATTGCCCGTTGGGCAGCGCCGAGCGCAGATCATCTTCCAGTAAAGTGCGCGACTCCAGCATATGCTGCATGTCCTGATTGAAAAAACGCAAAGTATTGCGCCCGGCACCCTTGGACTGGTAAAGCGCGAGGTCGGCCTGTTTTAACAGATCGGTGGCCGTGCACGATTGCCCCTGGAACAACGTGATGCCGATACTGGGAGTGCTGTGCTGATCGCGGCCCTTTAAAGAGTAGGGTTGCGCAATGGCGGCGCGGATTTTTTCGCCGATGGTCTCGGTTTGTGCTGCAGCTGTCGACTGGTTGGCATCCAGATTTTCCAGCAGCACGACGAATTCGTCGCCGCCCAACCGCGCGGCGGTGTCGCCCTCACGGATACAGCTTTGCAAACGGT
The DNA here is from genome assembly GCA_964569805.1 of uncultured Gallionella sp. Lineage (GTDB taxonomy): Bacteria > Pseudomonadota > Gammaproteobacteria > Burkholderiales > Gallionellaceae > Gallionella. The sequence goes on along the minus strand of CAZMWC010000152.1, from coordinate 3,244 downwards.
TGGCCACTTCGATCAGCAGCATATCGCCGACATCGTGGCCTTGAGTATCGTTGAGCGTCTTGAACTTGTCGAGATCGATAAACAGCAATGCGCCTTGCCGCTTGGTGCGTTTGCTCAATGCCAGAGCCTGTTGCAACCGGTCCAGCAACAGCCGCCGGTTGGGTAATTGGGTGAGCGGATCGTAGAACGCCAGATTGACGATCTGGTCTTCCGCCTCCTTGCGTTTGGTGATGTCGGAAAAGGCGGAAACGTAATGCGTGATTCGCCCATCCGTATCGAACACAGCGGTGATGGTCTGCCACTCCGGGTAAATCTCGCCGCTCTTGCGCCGGTTCCATATCTCGCCCTGCCAGTATCCGTCGCGGACGAGCGTTTCCCGCATCGCCGCGTAGAATACGGCATCGTGGCGACCCGATTTGAGAATGGACGGGTTTTGTCCTACCGACTCCTCCATACTATAGCCGGTGGTTTCGATGAAGGCGCGATTGACCCGCAGGATCATGCCGACTGCATCGGTAATAAACATGCACTCCTGCGATTCGAACGCTGCTGCGGCGACATGCAATTCATGTTCGGCCCGCTTGCGTTCGGTGATGTCGCGCAAAAAGCCGGTAAAGAGCGGCTTTCCGTTATGCGGCAAGGCCGTGATCGCCAGTTCGACCGGAAATTCGTGACCATCGGCGTGCAGCGCGGATAGTTCCAGGCGATTGTTCAATACGGTGCCCTGCCCGGTTTCCACCATTCTGCTCAGCCCCGCGCGATGCCGTTCGCGGAAGGCGGGCGGGATGATGCACTCCGCCAGATCGCACCCGATCACTTCGTCGTGTTGGTGGCCGAAGATGCGTTCGGCCGCACGGTTAAATTCGACTATCTTGCTCCCGGCATCGATGGTGATGATGGCATCCAGCGAGGCATCCAGCATCGCATGCCAGGTTTCCTCGCGCACCGATATTTCTGCGTGGGCGCGTTGCAATAACTCGTGCTGCTCGTTGATTTTTCGCTCGATCCGGCGAATGAAAAACAGAGAGGTCATGTAGATGATGGCAAAAATCGCCGCAATCACCAGTTCCCCAAATATTATGGTTTGCCGCGTCCGCGCCACACTGTCGGTGGCATCACGGTAGGCTTCGGCAACCCCTGCCAGCGCCCCGTCCGTTCCGCTGACAGGTATATAGGTTGCCACCACATAGCGGTCGGCGAATTCCCCGCCAAAACCGCTGAAGGTTTCCCGGAACTGCATCTCGCTTGCCGGGTGTCCACTGCGCGCCGCCTTTAATAAGGCCGGGTTATCGTTCTTGGAGATACCGATCTCCTTCAGTACCGGGGAATACAGAGTCACGCCGGCAGCGCTGTACAGCTTGATTTTGAGCAAACCGGGCACACCTGCCGATATGCCGCGCAGCAATTTATCAACCGACGGTATGTCACCTTGCCCGGGCGGCGTATGGAGAAAATCCGGGAATTGCTCCATGACCATGTTGGCAAATACCCGGGTGGCACGGTCATTCTCCGCCTCCATCAGACCGACATGTTCTTCCTGCTGATCAAACCAATAGAGCACGCCCAGCAGAATGGCTGCAGCGGCCAGCATCGGCAAAATTGTCAGGGAAAAATAGCGGGAAAGTTGGGGCATGAGATGGGTCTCTTGGGCGCACATGGAGCGGGTCTGAAACCGCCCATGCGCCGCATCCGGTCCGATTGATTATTCCAGGGATTTACCGATTTGTTTGAGGTAATTATGCAGCGACTTGATGGCGGCTGCGCTGAGTGCGTAGTGGACGGAGCGATGGTCGTTCGGCGAGGTATGCTTGATAACCAGACCATCGCTGATCAGGCGGTCGAGATGCCGCCGCACCGTCGCTTTTGAGGCAATCTCCAGCAGCAACAGCTGCTTGAGGCTAAGCGGCGTGCCTTTTTCCTGAAAATAGCCGATCTCGATGGTGAGATCGAAATCTTTATAAGTCTTGATTCCCGGTAAACGGTTGAGAAGATCGCGAACCGCTTTTAGTTTTCTGAAAGTGGACATATTTTTTGATGCCGTTCGTTCTGCCTTTAGGCGGATTATTTTATGGGTAGCCAACCAATTGATTTTTTGCTGTTCGCCGCGCGCCGTACTATAGTTCATGGGCGTATGCGCTACAACTCGAATTGGGCATCAATTTGAGCCTCAACCCCCAAACGTCCCAGCACACCTAAAACACTGCCCCTACAAATCGCTTGCACAAGCCCGCGTTAGCGTTTGACTTATCAGCACTTTTCAAACTATAGTCAGAACATGGAAAACGAATTGAACGCACTGGAAGGTAAACTCGCGCAGCTGATACAAGTCAGCGGCAAGTTGCGTGCGGAAAATCATCAGCTGCGCCAGGAGCTGGCACATGCGCTCAGCAGTAACCGGCAGTGCAGCGACAAAGTGGGAAACGCGAAGGCACGTTTGGAAAAATTGCTGATTACTCTTCCCGAAGATCAAATATGAGCGGCACCACCAAGACACTGGACATCAAGCTTCTCGATCGCGAGTTGCGCGTCGCTTGCCCGGAGGAAGAGCGCGGCGAACTGCTCGATGCGGTGGCCTACTTGGACAAGAAAATGCGCGAGATCCGCGATGCCGGCAAGATCGCCAGCGTCGAACGCATCGCCCTGATGGCCGCCCTCAACATCACCCACGAATTGCTCTCGGTCAAGATCGGTCGAGGCTTTGACGTTGCCGACTTTAAGCGTAGAATAAATTCCATGCAGGCGGCGATTGACACGGCATTGGCCGAGCAAGATACGCTGTTCTAGTTTGTCCCCTGCGGTGTTCGTCAGACCCATAATTCTTTGAACCAATAAGCATAGCTTAAGGTTGCGACCTTTGATGTTGCTGTTGTGAACATCCCCGGTAAATGTTTCTGGCGGATGTACCTGAAGTGACTTGGAAGCAACCCTCTTGAACCCAGGTTCAAGATATTGGGTCAACGGCACAGGCGGGGGCTTTATTTCAGTGCGACCTTTTCGGGTCGCACTTTTTGTTTGTGAGCAAAGACGATGCGTTACTGGCTGATGAAATCCGAACCCGGCGATTGCAGCATCGACGACCTTGCCGCTATGCCGGATCAAACCGTGGCTTGGTACGGCGTGCGCAACTATCAGGCGCGCAACTTCATGCGCGACCAGATGCGGGTCGGCGATGGTGTGCTGTTCTACCACTCCAACTGCAAACAGCCGGGCATCACCGGTATCGCCAGAGTCAGCAGCACGGTCT
>CAZMWC010000151.1:0-5565 GCA_964569805.1 uncultured Gallionella sp. | reverse complement strand
TGCAACAGGACAAACCGGAAGACTTTGTCATCGCTACCGGCGTGCAATGCAGCGTGCGCGATTTCGTCAACGCCGCCGCCAGGGAACTCGGCATGAATATCCGTTGGGAAGGAAAAGATGCCGACGAAGTCGGCTACCTCGAACCTCAGTCCTCAGTCCTCAGTCCTGCCTTTAAGACTTCGCGCGCAATTGTGCGCGTTGACCCGCGCTACTTTCGCCCCACCGAAGTTGAGACCCTGCTGGGTGATGCCAGCAAGGCCAAGAACAAGCTGGGCTGGGTACCAAAAATCAGCTTCGGCGAACTGGTCAGCGAGATGGTGCGCGAAGACCTCAAGAGCGCGGAACGTGATGAGTTGGTTAAGAAACATGGTTATGCTGTTTTCAATAACCACGATCAGGCATGAACAAAGACGCAAAAATCTACGTGGCAGGACATCGCGGATTGGTGGGCTCCGCGCTGGTTCGCCAGCTGAACTTGCACGGGTACCACAATTTGTTACTGCGCGCGCACACCGAGCTCGACTTGACAGAACAGGCAGTGGTACGAGATTTCTTTGCTCGGGAAAAACCGGAGTACGTTATTCTCGCTGCGGCCAAGGTGGGCGGCATCCATGCCAATAACACCTACCCGGCAGAGTTTATCCGTCAGAATCTGGCCATCCAGACCAACGTGATTCACGAAGCCTGGCGTAATAATGTGCGGCATCTGTTGTTTCTGGGGTCGAGCTGTATCTATCCCAAAGAATGCCCGCAGCCAATAAGGGAAGAATATCTGCTCACCGGACCGTTGGAACCGACCAACCGGCCCTACGCTTTGGCCAAGATCGCCGGTATTGAAATGTGCTGGTCGTACAACCGCCAATATGGCACGAAATACATGGCGGCCATGCCGACCAACCTGTATGGCCCGGGTGACAACTATGATCTGAACGATTCGCATGTGCTGCCCGCGCTGATTCGCAAAATGCACGAGGCCAAGGCACGGGGCGACAAGGAAGTGGTGGTTTGGGGAACAGGCACACCCAAGCGCGAATTTCTCTACAGCGACGATATGGCGGAAGCGTGCATCTATTTGCTGGAACAGCCGGAGGAACAGCTTGCCAGCTTGTTCAACAATGACCAGCCGCCGTTGGTGAACGTTGGTTGTGGAGAAGACCTGACGATTCGTGAACTGGCAGAAATGATTGCAGAGGTCGTCGGATTCAAAGGAAGTATTGCCTTTGACACCAGCAAGTCCGATGGCACGAGACGAAAGGTCGTGGATGTTTCACGCATCAATGCATTGGGCTGGCAACGCAAGATGATGCTGAAGGAAGGCATCATCTTGTCTTATCGCGACATGTTGGCCAGAATTTACCAATAAAACGGCGGGAGCGCACGATGGCATGTATGCGGGGGTGCAAATGAAAGTGTTGGACGAAATCACATCCACCGTTCGCCCTGAGCTTGTCGAAGGGCTGTTTTAAGCCGTTCATGGTTCGACAAGCTCTGATGAAACAACTAAGTATTGACTAAGCACGATAACCCCGTGCCAAGTCACTACTTAACCACGAACGGACAGCTTCCCAACACTTTTATTTGCACCCTGTATGCGATAAGTGTGTGCGGCCGCCATGCCACACTGGTTCGGTTGCCGGGGTTTGTGCGCGGTTTACCCGGTCAATGAAGGGTGCGATACTTCGCTTGGCAGCCTGTCGGACTTAAAGGGAATCGGCTGCAAATCCGCCTGGCCGGTGCATATTTCGCCGCTTTTTTGGTCAATAGAACGACTATTGACCTGCAAAACCGGCAAAATCTGCCCTCGCCCAGCCGAATTTTCGCTTCGATTCTTCAAGTCCGACAGGCTGTCAGGATGCACAATTTCGGGATCGGCATCATTACCTTACGTGGGCGCAGCATGAAACTAGTACGCAAAAACAGCGGGTTTACGATGGTTGAGCTGATCATGACGATGGTTATCATCGGCATCATTGCGGCTGTCGCTGCGCCGCGCTTCTTCGACAACAGCGTGTTCCAGTCGCGCGGTTTTGCCGATCAGGTGAAGGCGACGCTGCGCTACGCGCAAAAGGCTGCTATCGCACAGCACCGCTTTGTCTGTGCGGCGTTCACTGCCAGCAGCATCACGTTGTCCACTGGCGCGACCGCAGCCTGCGGCACGCCATTGCAATCGCCGACCGGCGATGCAAGCTATGTCATCAACGCGCCGTCCGGTATCACCTTCTCTGCGACCCCGGCGGGTTTTTCTTTCGACGCGCTGGGCAAGCCAAGCTTCGCAAGCAATCAAACGGTTTCTATTGCCGGGGCGACGGACAGCATCACTATCGAAGCGGAAACGGGTTATGTGCATTGAGCCGTCATTGATATCGCGGCACTGGAAAAGATCAAGCGCGGAGAAGACCCGAATGACTGAAACCAAAGCGCGCGCGACCATCCCGGAGGAAGTCATGCTTGGCCGTCTGGCGCAGTCAGAGCAGATGCGGGCGTTCTTCATACAAATGTGGCAGCAGAATCCATCGCTGGCAAAACAGGGCGGGCAAAAAGTGCAAAGCCTGCTGACCGCGCTCGAGTGCGGCGCAACGGATGAGCTGGCACGCGGAGATTCATGCACAGACAAGACCAAACAGCGCGGCACCAGCCTGATCGAACTCATTATGTTCATCGTCATCGTCAGCGTCGCGCTGGCGGGCATTCTGCTGGTGATGAACGTCACCACCAAGAGCAGCGCCGACCCGCTGATTCATAAGCAGGCGCTGGCGATTGCGGAATCGTTGCTGGAAGAGGTGGAGTTGATGCCGTTTACCTATTGCGATCCGGATGATCCTGCGGCAACGACGGCAACCGGAACTGGCGACTGCGCCACCGTGGAGGTGATTGGAGTTGAAAACGACATATCGAGGTATGACACCGATTTCCCGTTCGACAACGTCAGCGATTACCACGGTTTCACCATGAATTCCGGCAATGGCGGTATCAGGGACATCACCAACACTGAGGTGGCAGTCTTGAGCGGCTATTCTGCCAGCATCGATGTCTCGGCCAGCAATCTGCCCAATGTGACAGCGGGTGATTCCCTACTCATCAAGGTGACGGTGACCGGTTTGGACGGGTTGCCGGTGACGGTCGAAGGTATGCGCACCCGCTACGCGCCGAGGACGACACCGTGAAGCAGAGGCGGAAAGTTGTAAGTGGAACGGCGCTATGCGCCTCAGTGGAGCGGCGCTGCGCGCCTCAGTGGATGAAACCACTCACCACTCACCACTCACCACTCACCAGCAAGGGCTTCACCCTGGTCGAGATGATCATGGTGATTGTCATCACCGGTATCATCGGCGGCATGGTGGCGGTGTTCCTCAAAGCGCCGATACAGCAATACATGGACGTGGCGCGCCGCGCCGACATGACCGACATCGCCGACACCGCGCTGCGGCGCATCACGCGTGACGTGCGGCTGGCGTTGCCGAACAGCGTACGCGTGACGGGGGCGATTTCGGGAGCAGGCTCTTGCAATGGAAGCGAGGTTTGTACGCTGGAGTTTGTGCCGACAAAGGGGGGCGCGCGCTATCGTGCTGGTGCGGGTGGCGACGAGCTTGATTTTTCATCCAGTACGGATGGCAGTTTCGATGTGCTCGCTGTAACCGGCCAGGGTGTTGACATCGCCAATGGGGACTCTATCGTAATTTATAACCTTGGGATTACCGGGGCGGATGTCTATGCAGGCAGCAGCCGGAGAGCTGCCATAGCGCCATTTGGCAGCAATTTGACAAATGTTTCTTTTGATCCGGCGGGCACACAATTTCCTTTCGATTCTCCCGGACACCGGCTCCATGTGGTGTCCACGCCGGTGAGTTACGTTTGTGCGCCGACTCCCGGCGGAACGGGAGGGACGCTGACGCGCTATTGGGGTTACGCCATTCAGGCGGCGCAGCCGACTGCGCTTGGCACGCTGTCATCGGCTAATCCGGGCGCCTTGCTCGCGACCAACGTCAGCAGTTGCAGCTTCACCTACGACCCCAACGTGGTGGCACAACGCTCCGGTCTGGCGACTATGCACCTCGCCATCACCAAGGACGGCGAAACCGTCACGCTCTACAATGCCGCCCATGTGAGCAACCAGCCATGATGAGATCGGGAGAGTGATATGTCGGCGAGTTTAGTTCGTGTAGGTTGGGTGGAGCGCAGCGATACCCAACAAAGATATGCCGCCATTATTTCAGGTGATGGGTATCGCTACGCTCCACCCATCCTACGGGTACTACGGGTACTGCGGCAGGAAACAGCCGCCCAATCGGTTTTACGGCAGACATCGGGACAAAAGAATGAGGGTGGCAACAATGCCTGAAATGCAGCGCGGTTTCAGTCTGGTCTCCGCCATTTTCCTGCTGGTGGTGATTGCCGCACTCGGCACTTTTGCGGTAACGCTGTCCACTACTCAACAGCAGAGCGCCGCGCTGGATGTGATGGGTGCGCGCGCCTATCAGGCGGCACGGGTGGGCATCGAGTGGGGCGCGTATCAGGTGTTGCCGAATTCCGCAGTCGGTTTCGCCCTCACTTGTCGGGGTGGTGCGACCTCGTCGCCGGTTGCCCCTTTGCCGAACACGCTGTCCGGGTTTACTGTCAACGTCGGATGCAGCTCGACCGCGCATAGTGAGGCTGCTGCAACGGTCACGGTATATCAGTTGACCTCTACTGCGACACAGGGCGCGGTTGCTACACCGAATTATGTCGAGCGTGTGATCAGCGTGACCATCGCACAGTGATGAACCTGTTTTCACGCAGCGCATTGAAATGACTGCAAAGCCTGTTATTCCAGCCAACGGAAGAAATCCTGCCGAACCATGAACCTGCCAACCCAACCTGCAAAATTCGCGTTCTGGCTATTGCTCGGCGCGCTGTTGATGCTGCCGTTCATCACCGATGCGCTGCTCGGGCGCGGCTGGGTGCGCATCGCGGATTTCGCCATGCTCTATATTATGCTGGCGCTCGGGTTGAACATTGTGGTCGGCTATGCGGGTTTGCTGGATCTGGGTTACATCGCATTTTTTGCGGTGGGTGCATATTGCTACGCGCTGGCCGGTTCACCGCATCTGGCACTCGCGTTTCCGCTGCTGTTTCCAGAAGGTGTGCATCTGTCGTTCTGGGTGGTTCTGCCGTTGGCGGCTTTATTGGCGGGCGGATTCGGTGTGTTGCTTGGCGCGCCCACACTGCGTTTGCGCGGCGATTATCTGGCCATCGTTACGCTTGGGTTCGGCGAGATTATCCGTATTTTTCTCAACAATTTGAATGCGCCGATCAATCTGACCAACGGCCCGCAGGGAATCAGCCGCATCGATCCGATCAATATGGCCGGCGTGTCGCTGAATACCACGCAGGAAATTTTCGGCATCACGTTACCCTCGGTACATTTGTATTTCTACTTGTTTTTGGCCTTTGCGGTATTGGCGATATTCATTTCGCAAAGGCTGGAAAAATCACGCATCGGCCGCGCGTGGATGGCGATACGCGAAGACGAGATCGCCGCCTCCGCGATGGGTATCAACACGCGCAACCTCAAGCTGTTGGCGTTTG
>CAZMWC010000150.1:0-5567 GCA_964569805.1 uncultured Gallionella sp. | reverse complement strand
AGGGAATAAATTGCCCCAGCTCCAGATGTTCGTGCAACACGCTCATGTTGCTTACTATGGCTGAAGGGTGCGGTTTCTGGTCAGAAAAAGTATTTTGCATGATCGGTGCGATTTTACGCGTGAAATAACGGGATAGGTTGTTCTACCCGGACTTCATGTTATACATAGCGACATAAATCTACTGCGCGACTCCGGGGTGAAGTCGGGCGGTGCTCGCGCTCCTCACATACTGCTGTGTATGCTCCGGGCACTGCGCTCCGGCCTCCCCCACCCCAAAGCCGCTCGCTACGATTTCTGTCGCTATGTATAAATGTGCGGTCTATCGTGAACTTTTCCCTATAATCTTACCAAACGCCGTAATTGAATAATTCATTGGGAGCTTTGCCATGCGCAGTATTACATCTTGCCGCCAAATTTTTTGGGGGGTTCTTGCACTCGCTTTGTTTTTTACGCCACTTGCGCGAGCCGAAGTCATTAATGTCGATAATGCCGCGCTGAAGCAACTCATCGCCGATGGCGTGCCGGTCGTCGATATCCGCCGCGTTGACGAGTGGCAGAAAACTGGCATCATCAAAGGCAGCCGCCTGATCACCTTGCCCGTTAACAAGGAGGGCAATGCGTATGATATCGCCGCGTGGCATGACGCTTTCAGCAAGGTTATCCAGCCAAACCAGCCGGTCATTGTCATTTGCCGCACCGGTAATCGCACCAAATCGGTAGCCAGCTTCCTCGACCAGAAGGCAGGCTACATAAAAGTCTATAATGTCACCGAAGGCATCACTCGCTGGATCAAGGACGGCAACCCGACTGTGCCTTATCAGGAAAAACCAACACCATAAATCTAGTAGATCGTTCCACTAAAACCATTACAAATAAACCGTTCGGCCTGAGCTTGTCGAAGGCCAGTATCGGCGGGCATCCAGCGGTTCGACAAGCTCACCGCGAACGGTAACTGTTTTGCTGGAACGCACTGCTAGGCTCACTCCGTGCGCAATGCCTCCACCGGATCGAGCCGCGCCGCACGCTGCGCCGGCATCACCCCCGCCGCCAGACCGATACTGATCGCGCTCAATTCGGCAAGCGCGGCAAACAGCCACGGCGTATGCACGGGCAGCGCCGGAAACAGCCAGTGCAATCCCTGTGCGACACCGATGCCCAGCAGCAAACCGGCTAACCCGCCCAACGCCGACAGCAATATCGCCTCACCCAAAAACAGCGTCAGCACCTGCCGTTCGCGCGCCCCCAAGGCGCGCAGCAAGCCGATTTCGGCAGTGCGTTCGGTGACGGCCATAGTCATGATAGTCAGGATACCGACACCGCCCACCAACAGTGAAATCCCGCCCAATGCGCCGACCGCGAAAGTGATCACATCCAGCACCGAGCCCAGCACTTCGAGCGCTTTTTCCTGCGGGATCAGCGTGAAATCCTCGCGCCCGTGCCGTTCCTCGAGCAGCGCGGTGATGCTGCGCACCACGCTATCCAGATCGGCATTCGGCTGGTAGTTCACCTGTATCTCCATCAGCCCCGGGCGGTTGAACAGCTCCAGCGCGCGCGCGGCCGGGATGAACACGGTATCGTCCATATCGAAGCCGAGTATCTGCCCCTTCGGCTCCATCACGCCGATCACCCGGTAGCGTTGCCCGCCGACGCGCAGATAGCCGCCGAGCGGGTTCTGCCCGGCGAACAGTTCCTGCCTGATCTTGGCGCCGAGCACGACGAAAGCGCGCGCCTGCGAAGGGTCGTCATCGGGCAGGAAGCTGCCGGTCTGCACCCTGATCGAGAAGGCGTCGGTGAACTCGTGCCCGGCTCCATACACCATGGTGCGGCGCGTCTTGCCGTTGGCGCGCACCTCGGCATTGCCCGTCACACTGGGATTGGCGTACTGGATAAAAGGAAGCCTGCGCACCGCCTGCGCATCCTCGATGGACAACGGCCTGGATGAGCCGAAAACACCGACGCTCGCGCCATGCGTCTGGGTCTTGCCCGGCTGAATGGCGATCAAATTGGTGCCAAACTGGCTGAACTCGGAGAGCACAAACTGGTGCAGGCCTTCGCCGATAGATGTCAGCAGAATCACCGCCGTGATGCCGACGGCGATGCCCAGCCCGGTCAGAAAACTGCGCATCCGGTAGGCCAGAAAGCTGGAAGTGGTGAGGCGGATCAGGTCGGGAAACAGCATCTCATCGCCCCGCCAGCGCCAGCACCGGATCGAGCCGTGCCGCGCGCCGCGCCGGCCACACGCTGAACAGGATACCGGTACCGAGCGATGTGGCTATCGCCGCCAGTACCGCCCACCAGGGCGCGGCCACCGGTAGCGACGGATAGATTTTGCCGATCACCACCACACCCGCTTCACCCAAAATCAAACCGGCCAGGCTACCGATGCCGGACAGCAATATCGCTTCGGCAAAAAACAAATTTCTAATTTGCGCGGCGGGCGCGCCCAACGCCTTGAGCAGGCCGATTTCCTTGACGCGCTGCGAAACGGCGATGAGCATCACGTTCATGATCAGGATGCCCGCCACCGCCAGACTGATTGCGGCGATGCCGCCGACCGCCAGCGTCAGCGCGCGCAGGATGCGGTCGAAAGTCGCCAGCACGGCATCCTGCGTGATGACCGTCACGTCGCGTTCGCCGTTATGCCGCTGCGACAATATCTGTTCGGCATCGCGCTTGGCCGGTTCGATGGCATCGCGGCTTTTCGCTTCCACCAGAATGCGGAACAGGCCGGAAGTGTTGAACAGCATGTGCGCCGAGGCGACCGGTATGATGACCAGGTCATCGGTATTGAAACCCATTGATTCGCCCTGCGCGGCCATCACGCCGACCACGCGAAAACGCCGGTCTCCCAGCCGTACCCATGCGCCGATAGCCTGTTGCTGGCCGAACAGTTCGCGCCTGATCTTGGCACCCAGCACGCACACCGATTCGCTGGAATGGATGTCGCCGGCAGGCAAAAACTGCCCTTGCGCCAAGCTCATGTGGCGCACCTCCAGCAAATCGGCAGTCGAGCCCAACACCAGAGCCTCGCGGTTGCGCGGGCCGAGCGAAATGTTGGTGGTGCCGATAGTCAGCGGCGCGATGCGCCTGATGGCGCGGCTGCGCAGCAACGCTTGCGCATCGTCCAGGCTGAGTTCGCGCGGGATCTGCCCGAGCAGCATACCCGGCCCGACCCCTGCCGTTTCGGTGCGCCCCGGCAATACGATAACCAGGTTCGTGCCCAGCGAAGAAAACTGGTTGATGACGTAACGGCGCGCGCCGTCACCCAACCCGGTCAGCACCACCACCGCCGCCACGCCGATAGACATTGCCAAGATCATCAATAAGGTACGGGTGCGGCTGCCGCGCAGGCTGCCGGAGGCAAACTGCACGACATCGATCAATCTCATTTGGAGAAAAGCCGCTTTAGTAGGTGCGAATTCATTCGCACACCGATCATCATTCGTGCGAATAAATTCGCACCTACAAATACTTCATCTGTTCCTGTTATTTTCATAACAGCGCCGACGATTTATTCTCGCCGGTAATCTGCCCATCCACCATGCGCACCTGGCGGGTTGCGCGCCCGCCGATAGCCGGGTCGTGGGTCACGACGATCAGCGTGACCTTTTGCTCTACCAGTTGCTCGAGCAGGTTCATCACCTCTTTGCCGGTGGTTTGATCGAGATTGCCGGTCGGTTCATCGGCCAGCAGCACGGCGGGGTGCATACTGGTGGCGCGCGCGATGGCGACACGTTGCCGCTGCCCGCCGGAGAGCTGATCGGGCCGATGGTCGGCGCGATCAGCCAAGCCGTAATTTTCCAGCAACTGCATCACACGCGCCTTGCGTTCGGCGGCGGGAATGCCCGCCAGAATCAGCGGCAGCTCGATGTTCATCGCGGCAGTCAGGCGCGGCACCAGATGAAACGCCTGGAACACAAAGCCGATTTTTTCGCTGCGCACCTTGGCTTGTTGCTCGTCATCCAACGCGGTGATGTTGCCGCCATCCAGCCGGTAAGTGCCGGAACTCGGGCGATCCAGCAACCCGATCAGATTGAGTAAAGTAGATTTACCGGAACCGGACGGCCCCATGATGGAGACATAATCGCCCGCCGCGATATTCAGATCGATACCGCGCAACGCGGCAACCTGCTGGTCGCCAACAGTGAAGGTGCGGCTGACTTGATCTAGCTGGATCATCGGGTGGAAAAGCTTGAAACGTGAAAGGCAAACTGTGAAAAGTGAAAAGTGAAAAGTGACACCCACCCGGCGCTACGCGCCACCCTCCCTGCCGTGAGGGTAATGGCTTCCCTCATTTCACGTTTCACCTTTCACCTTTCACTTCTTCTCTTCCGGTTGCACCCGCACACCTGCCTTCACCCCGGCCTGGTCGAGCGACATCACGATCTGATCGCCTTCGTTCAGCCCGGAGACAATCTCGGTATATTCCCAATTAGCCAGCCCTGTCGCCACCACGCGCTCTTCCAGCATACCGTCAGATGCTCTATACAGCAGGACACGTTTGCCTTCCAGCAAGGTTTGCGTGGGTATGCGCAGCGTTTTTTCATGGGAGGTATGCACGATTTCGACATCGGCGCTGTAGCCGACCAGCAGGTTCTCGGCGGTCGGTGGCTCGACGAACTCGACCTCGACCTCCACGGTGCGCGCCTGTTTTTCAATCTCCAGCACGTACGGCGCGATGCGTTTGACTTTGCCCGCGAACGATTTGCCCTTGACAGCATCCAGTACGATACGGCTGGTTTGCCCCATTTTGATATTGGCGGCATCCACTTCATCGATCGGCGCGCTGACGAACATGCAGCTGTCATCGATCAGGTCAATGGCGGGCGGGGTCGGTATGCCGGGTGGCGAAGGCGTGGCGTATTCGCCCAACTCGCCGCTGATGTCGGCCACAATGCCGTCGAACGGAGCGCGCAACACCATGCGCCGCAGACCGGCGCGCGCCACGTCGATGCGTGAGCGGCTTTGCGCTATTTCGCTGCGTGCCGCCGTGCAGGAAGCTTGTTTTGTTTTGGCAGTGGCCTCGGCGCGTTCCAGTCCTTCCGGCGAAATAAAGCCGCGCTCACGCAATTGCCGCGCCCGCGCCGCTTCTTTACTGCTTTGATCGGCAGCAGTGCATATTTCTTCGACATGCGAAGTTGCGGTCTTCAGTTGCTGCTCCGCCAACCGTGCCTGCGCCTGCAAATCTTCGTTCCACAGTTCGAGCAACACCTGGTCGGCCTTGACGCGATCCCCCTTCTTCACCAGCAGATGCGCGATCTGCCCGCCCGCCGGAGGAGCCAGCTTGGCGCGGCGGCACGCCTTGACTGTTCCCGCGCGGGTATTGCTCACTGTCGCCTCGACCATGCCACGCTCGACTTTGGCCAACTGCACGCGCGGCGGTTCCGGGCGCGTGAAATACCAGGCAGCAACGGCCAACAGCAGTAGCGCAACAAGATAAGGAAGGTATTTCAAGAAGGGATTTGGTACACGATTCCGAGAGAAAGCCATGCAGATTCCCCAAAATAATTTGTGGTGCTGGAGAGAGGAATCGAACCTCCGACCTACGCGTTACGAGTGCGTTGCTC
>CAZMWC010000149.1:483-5569 GCA_964569805.1 uncultured Gallionella sp. | reverse complement strand
TCGTTGCGCCTTGCCCTGCACCCCCATAACCGCACACTCCACCCCGTCCAACTGAAGTTTCTAGGTTGAACTATAAAAACTAAAGTTTCAAGGAGGGCAGCATGGATTTACGCAAGCTCAAGACATTGATCGATCTGGTTGAAGGTTCAGGCATCGCAGAGCTGGAGATCAGCGAAGGCGAAGAACGTGTGCGCATCACCCGTACCGTCACCGCAGCGCAGCAAATTTATGCTCCGGCTCAGCAGCAACATGCGGCTCCGATCGCGGCTGCCGCCGCACCGGTTGTTGCCGCAGAACCCGCCGTGGCAGCCGCACCGGATGGCCATATTGTGAAGTCCCCCATGGTGGGAACCTTCTACCGCTCCGCATCACCCGGCAGCAAAGCGTTTGTGGATGTCGGCCAGAACGTGAACAGCGGCGACACCCTGTGCATCATCGAAGCGATGAAGCTGCTCAACGAGATCGAGTCCGACAAAACGGGTGTGATCAAGGCCATCCTGGTCGAAAATGGCCAAGCAGTAGAATTTGGCCAACCGTTGTTCATCGTCGGCTAAGTTTCGCCCAACGGCGGCTAATTCGTACTCTGCCCCCAAATCTGGAGCACCTGAATGTTTGAAAAAATCCTGATCGCTAACCGCGGTGAAATAGCATTGCGCATCCAGCGTGCCTGCCGCGAACTGGGCATCAAGACTGTGGTCGTGCATTCCGAGGCGGATGCTGATGCCAAATATGTGAAACTGGCCGACGAATCGGTTTGCATCGGGCCGGCAGCCTCATCACAAAGCTACCTGAACATCCCCGCTATCATCAGCGCGGCCGAAGTGACCGACGCACAAGCCATCCACCCGGGTTATGGCTTCCTGTCTGAAAATGCCGACTTTTCCGAGCGCGTGGAAAAATCCGGCTTTGTATTCATCGGGCCGCGCGCCGAGACCATCCGTCTGATGGGCGACAAAGTCAGCGCCAAAGCTGCCATGAAAAAGGCGGGCGTACCCTGCGTACCCGGTGTGGACGGCGCACTGCCGGACAACCCCGCCGAGATCATCAAGATCGCGCGCAGTATCGGCTATCCGGTCATCATCAAGGCATCGGGCGGCGGCGGCGGGCGCGGCATGCGCGTGGTACATACCGAAGCGGCTTTGCTCAATGCGGTAACGATGACCAAAACCGAGGCGCAGGCCGCGTTCAACAACCCCATGGTTTACATGGAAAAATTCCTGGCAAACCCGCGCCACATCGAATTTCAGATTTTGTCCGATAACTATGGCAATGCGGTATATCTGGGTGAGCGCGACTGTTCGATGCAGCGCCGCCATCAAAAGATCCTGGAGGAAGCGCCCGCGCCGCTGCTGAATACGCGCCTGCGCAACAAGATCGGCGAACGCTGCGCCGATGCCTGCCGCAAAATCGGCTATCGCGGCGCAGGCACGTTCGAGTTCCTGTATGAGAACGGCGAATTCTTCTTCATCGAAATGAACACCCGCGTGCAAGTCGAACATCCGGTAACGGAAATGATCACCGGCATCGACATCGTGCAGCAGCAAATACGCATTGCCGCTGGCGAAAAATTGCCGTTCAAGCAGCGCGACATCCAGTTCAAAGGCCATGCCATTGAATGCCGCATCAACGCCGAGCATCCCTATAAATTCACCCCGTCCCCCGGGCGCATCACCTCCTGGCACGCGCCGGGCGGCCCCGGCATCCGCGTGGATTCGCATGCCTACAACAACTACTTCGTGCCGCCGCATTACGACTCGATGATCGGCAAGATCATCGCCTACGGCGACACCCGCGATCAGGCGATGGCGCGGATGCGCACCGCCCTGTCCGAAATGTGGGTGGAAGGCATCGACACCAACATCGCGCTGCACCGCGAGCTATTGCAGGATGCCGCCTTCATGCGTGGCGGCACTAGCATTCATTACCTGGAAGAACGGTTGGCCGAGCGCAACAAAGAAAAATAAATGCCCTGGCTGACGCTCATAATTGACACCGATGCCAAGCACGCCGAGGTTTTGAGCGAAACTATGCTGGAACTCGGTGCGCTGTCGGTGGATCTGCTGGATGCCGATGCCGACACCCCGGATGAGCAGGCAATCTTTGGCGAACCCGGCGAACCGCCGCCCGGCGTGTGGCAACATAATCGCGTCAGCGCGCTGTTCGATGCCGACCGCGATGTTGCCGCAATCTTGCGCGCAGCTGCCGCCCGCATCGGATTGCAAGACCTTCCCGAATACCGCATTGAGATTCTGGAAGATAACGACTGGGTGCGCCTCACCCAATCCCAGTTCGAACCCATCCCGATCTCACCGCGCCTGTGGATCGTACCAACTTGGCACACGCCCTCCGACCCGTCAGCAATCAACATCGTGCTTGACCCGGGGCTGGCATTTGGTACCGGCAGCCACCCCACCACCCGCCTGTGTTTGCGCTGGCTGGATGCCAACCTTCGCGGCGGTGAACACGTACTGGATTACGGCTGCGGCTCCGGCATCCTCGCCATCGCCGCGCGCAAGCTGGGGGCTGCCAGTGCCGTCGGCGTTGATGTAGACTTGCAAGCAGTGATTGCAAGCCGCGACAATGCCAGCGCCAATCAGGTGAACAACGCACAGTTTTATCTGCCCGACGCAACTCCGACCGGGCAATATGATGTGGTGATAGCCAACATCCTGACCAACCCGCTACGCATACTCGCACCGCTGTTGGCGGGCGCGACGCGGTCGGGCGGTCGGATCGTGTTGTCCGGCATTCTTGAGGAGCAAGCGCAAGACATAATGAACATCTATCGACAATGGTTCGACCTGGACACCCCGATTTTCGAGGATGGCTGGTCGTGCCTGTCGGGGGTAAAACGCCAATGAACGGAACCACGCGCTGCCCCCACTGCAATACCCGCTTCAAAATTTCCGAGGCGCAGTTGCACGCCCATAACGGCATGGTTCGCTGCGGGCAGTGCCTGCATATCTTCGATGCCCGCCCCCACTTCATTCTCGACCAGCCCGACCCTCAGCTCGAATTACCGATCCTGAACGAACCCGTCTCCGGCGAACCGGCCGACCTGGGCGAATCGCAACCGGCTGAAGCCTCCGATGCAGATGAAGCAATTGCGCCGGACGAATTATCAGCAGATGAAATCCCGCCAACGGACGAGCAGGTGCCGGAAGCGGGCGAAGCAACCGCCAGCCCGGACACCACTAGCCAGACAAAACCAGACTGGGAGCAGGATGCCCAGGTTGATGAACCCGAGCCGGATGAAGCGCCCATCCCGGAACCGGCCATCGCCGGACCGGACGCGACCGGATCGCCTCCCGAACCCGAACTCGCGGGCAAGCCGGAGACAGAGATGGAACCGGATACGGCGCCCATTCCGGAAGACCATACAGAGGAAGCGTCGCTCGCCGATGACGAAATTGCGCCCATGACGCTGGCCGAGCAAGTGACCGTCGTGCATGATGAAGAAATCGATGCGTCCGGGGCCATCGCGCCCGCGCCCCGCAAATGGCTGTGGATGGCAGGCTCAGCGCTGCTGGTGCTGGTGCTGCTCGCGCAGTCCGCCTATTTCTTCCGCAGCGAACTCGCCGCACGCCTGCCCGCCCTGAAGCCCGCGTTGGTCGGTGTATGCGAGCTGCTCGGTTGCACCGTACCCCTGCCGCAGAACGCCGGACTGATGAGCATCGAGTCTTCCGATCTCGCAGCCGACCCGGCGCGCGAGAACCGCATCACACTCAACGCGCTGCTGCGCAACCATGCAGTCTACGCGCAGGCGTTCCCCAACCTGGAACTCATGCTGAACGACCTCAACGACAAACCGGTTGCGCGCCGCGTGTTCCGCCCCGCCGACTACCTGCCGCCTTCCGAGAACGAAGCGACCGGATTGCAGCCCAACCATGAACTCATCATAAAGCTCTACCTCGACATCACCGACCTCAGGCCGACCGGCTACCGTCTGGCGCTGTTCTACCCCACAGGCAACTGACCCCGGCAATCAGGCAGTGCAAGCCTTGCGCATCCCGCTCGCAACCTTCCTCCTCTCGCTCGCGCTGAGCTTTTTTTCCACGCCGCTGCCCGCCGGAGAATTTCCCCCGCCACCGTTGATGCTGGCAAATGTCTACCGGGACGGGTTTCCGCTGGCGGATTATTGGGTCAGCGAAAAATTCGACGGGGTGCGCGGTTACTGGGACGGCGAAAAGCTGCTGACGCGCGGCGGTGAGCGCATCGCGGTGCCGCCGTGGTTCACCGCAGGCTGGCCGGACACGCCGCTGGACGGCGAGCTGTGGGTCGCGCGCGGGCAATTTTCGGCGGCTGTTTCAGCCATCCGGCAGCAGACGCCGGACGATGCAGCCTGGCGCGCGCTGCATTTCATGGTCTTCGATCTGCCCGCGCATCCCGGCCCGTTCGACGAACGCAATGCGGCGCTGCAACAGATCGTCGCGCGTATCGGCCAGCCCTGGCTGAAGCGCGTCGAACAGATCAAGGTGGCCGACCGCGCCGCGCTGCAAACCCTGCTGAAGAACGTGATCACTCGCGGCGGCGAAGGGCTGATACTGCATCGCGGCGCATCGCTCTACCGGGCGGCGCGCAACGACGACCTGCTCAAGCTCAAACCCTATCAGGATGCCGAGGCGAAGGTCGTGGCGCATCTGCCGGGCAAGGGAAAACACGCGGGTATGCTGGGCGCACTGGAAGTGGAATCTCCCGGCGGGCTGCGCTTCCGTCTGGGCGCAGGATTTTCCGATGCAGAGCGCCGCGATCCGCCGCCGTTGGGAAGCTGGGTCACCTATCGCTACAACGGCCTGAATGAAAAGACCGGCATCCCGCGATTCGCGCGTTACATGCGGGTGCGCGAAGACATGACAAACGCCGGGCCTTAACCCGGATATTTCATGGATTCGCGTGATGATCGCGCAGGATTTTGTTTCCTAGGCAAATTTTGCGAAGGAGCGGTGTAGTTATTCATACACCCGACCGAACAAAATCTTGCATAGGGAACAAAAGACTAGCGAGGGCGCGCGGCAATCCATGAAATATCCGGGTTAACCCCCGCACGCCGCACAAGTCGCTTTTGCCAGCCCGGACTGTCCGGTAT
>CAZMWC010000149.1:0-473 GCA_964569805.1 uncultured Gallionella sp. | reverse complement strand
CCCGCCGTTCAGACCAGTGGGAGAGCGTGCTGACCACCGCACCGCCGAAGGCGCAACACCCGTAACCGCTCAGGCTCAGGAACTATTGGTACAGGCAAATCTGGAGAGTGTCAGGATTATTAAACTCGCGTAGCGATAACCAGCGACTTGCCCAGCGTTTCTTGCTGGGCTTAGTCGAATGGCTAGTAGCTGCAACAGACTTTATCCCCCTCGCCCATTTATGGGAGAGGGATGGGGAGAGGGGATTTTGACCACCGAAGGGGCACGCAACGCGAGTTGTAATCTCTCAGGTACCAAGGACAGATGGGGCGCAGCACGGTTTCGTGCTGCGCCTTTTTTATTCCCGAAATTTTCTCACAGGATCATCATGCTTAAACGAACTCCATTGAATGAAGCACACCGCGCGATGGGCGCAAAAATGGTCGATTTCGGCGGCTGGGATATGCCGGTGAACTACGGTTCGCAGATCGACG
>CAZMWC010000148.1:0-5594 GCA_964569805.1 uncultured Gallionella sp. | reverse complement strand
ATTAAACAATAGGCCGGATTGCCTATGTATTTCGGCCTATATATCCGATACGCGGCTGTATCAACCGTCGCTCTGGTTGAGATTCGCGTAGCGCAACTGGCATTGTGCAAGCCTCCACGTCTGTCGCGACAGGGTGCGAATAGAAGTGTTGGGAAACTGTCCGTTCGTGGTTAAGTAGTGACTTGGCACGGGGTTATCGTGCTTAGTCAATACTTAGTTGTTCCATTAGAGCTTGTCGAACCATGAGCGGCTCAAAACAGCCCTTCGACAAGCTCAGGGCGAACGGTGGATGTTGATTTCGTCCAACACTTTCATTTGCACACGTCGCGACACTAAAGGTTGACCAAAACGCGGCCAGCCTTTATCTTATGCGGCTATTTTGGCGAAAATACAGGGTGATGGTGATGGAATTGACCGGTGCGGAGATACTTATCCGCTGTTTGCAGGAAGAGCGGGTGGAACATGTGTTCGGCTATCCTGGGGGGGCAGTGTTGTTCATTTATGACGCATTGTTTCAACAGGAAAAAGTCAAGCATGTGCTGGTACGCCACGAACAGGCTGCGGTGCACGCTGCCGACGGTTACGCGCGTTCTTCCGATAAGGTGGGGGTAGCGCTGGTTACCTCCGGCCCCGGACTGACTAATGCCGTGACCGGCATTGCGACCGCATACATGGATTCCACACCGATGGTCATTATCAGCGGCCAGGTTCCAACCGGCGCGATCGGTGAAGATGCCTTTCAGGAGGTCGATGCAGTAGGTATTACCCGCCCGTGTGTGAAGCACAATTTTCTGGTCAAGGATGTGAAGGATATCGCCCCGACCATCAAGAAGGCGTTTTATCTCGCCAAGTCAGGCCGGCCAGGCCCGGTATTGGTGGATATTCCCAAGGATATTTCCAACCATAAAACTGCCTTTGAGTACCCGGCCAGTGTCAACATTCGCTCCTATCATCCGGCTGGCAAAGGTGATGGCGGGCAGATCAGGCACGCCGCGCAGATGTTGCTGGAAGCCAAGCGGCCGATGATCTACGCGGGTGGTGGCGTAGTGTTGTCCGGCGCATCCGCGCAGTTGGCCGATCTGGTGCGCTTGCTGGATTTTCCATGCACCAACACGCTAATGGGCTTGGGCGGGTTTCCTGCCAGCGACAAGCGCTTTGTCGGGATGCTGGGTATGCACGGAACTTATGAAGCCAACATGGCGATGCAGCATTGCGATGTGCTGCTGGCGGTTGGCGCGCGCTTCGACGACCGCGTGATCGGTAATGTCGAGCACTTTGCCGAAGTGCCGCGCAAAATTATTCACATCGATATCGACCCGGCTTCGATTGCCAAGCGTGTCAAGGTGGATGTCCCCATTGTTGGCGAACTCAAATCAGTGCTTGATGATCTGCTGGACGTGCTGCGCAGCAGCAAGCAGGTGCCCGATGCGGTGTCCATGAATGCGTGGTGGAAGCAAGTGAACGAGTGGCGCGCCACGGGCGGAGGATTGCGCTATAAGAATTCTTCCGAAATCATCAAGCCGCAATTTGTGATTGAAACGCTGCATGAGATTACCGGCGGCGATGCGTTTATCACTTCCGATGTCGGCCAGCATCAGATGTGGACTGCGCAGTATTACAAATTCGACAAGCCGCGCCGCTGGATCAATTCCGGCGGTTTGGGCACGATGGGTTTTGGCTTGCCGGCGGCGATGGGCGTGCAAATGGTCAACCCCGGCGCAACCGTTGCCTGTGTGACGGGCGAAGGCAGCATCCAGATGAATATTCAGGAGCTGTCCACCTGCAAACAATTCCGCTTGCCGATCAAAGTGATCTCGCTCAACAACGGCTATCTTGGCATGGTGCGGCAGTGGCAAGAGTTTTTTCATGGCAACCGTTATTCCGAAACTTATATGAACGCGCTGCCCGACTTCGTCAAATTGGCTGAAGCGTATGGGCATGTCGGGATGCGTATCGATAAGCCATCAGATGTTGAAGGCGCTTTGAAAGAGGCTTTCGCACGCAAGAATGATCTGGTTTTTATGGATTTCAGAACAGACCCGACGGAAAATGTGTTTCCCATGGTTCCAGGCGGCAAGGGTTTGTCCCAGATCATTCTGGCGGAGGAGTTGTAATGAGGCACATTATTTCTCTGTTGATGGAAAATGAAGCCGGAGCATTATCACGAGTGGCAGGCCTGTTCTCTGCACGCGGCTACAATATCGAATCGCTGATTGTAGCGCCGACCGAGGATCCGACCCTGTCGCGCATGACTATCGTCACCAGCGGCTCGGATGCGGTCATCGAGCAAATTAACAAGCAACTCAACA
Organism: uncultured Gallionella sp.; assembly: GCA_964569805.1. Lineage (GTDB taxonomy): Bacteria > Pseudomonadota > Gammaproteobacteria > Burkholderiales > Gallionellaceae > Gallionella. Next base: position 3,285 of record CAZMWC010000148.1, on the reverse strand, counting down.
AACTGGTGGATGTTGCGGCGGTGATGGACTTGAGCGAAGGCGAGCACCTCGAGCGTGAGTTGATGCTGGTCAAGGTGCGTGCAGAAGGCGATGCACGTGAAGAATTGAAACGTATGGCCGATGCTTCTCACGGGCGTATTATTGATTCGACAGATCATACCTACACGGTAGAGTTGACCGGCTCATGTGCCGAATTGGATAGTTTTCTGGAGGTTATTGGCCGCGACCTGATTCTGGAAACCGTGCGTACAGGCGCTTCCGGTATCGGGTGTGGCGATAGAATTTTGAAACTGTAAAACAGTCGCTAGACGCTAGTTATTAGCCGGTAGTTAAAACCCGCGAAGTGGACAACACCAACTAACAACTAACGACTAACGACTAACGACTAACGACTAACGACTAACGACTAATTTTTTACCAAAAGAGGGCAACATGAAAGTTTATTACGATAAAGATGCAGACCTGTCACTGATCAAAGGCAGGCAAGTGACCATCATCGGCTACGGCTCGCAAGGTCATGCCCATGCACAGAACCTGAAGGAATCCGGTGTCAGCGTGACGGTTGCGCTACGCAAAGGCGGTGCATCCTGGGCCAAGGCTGAAGCTGCCGGGCACAAGGTTGCCGAGATTGCCGATGCCGTGAAGGGCGCTGATGTGGTGATGATGCTGTTGCCGGATGAGAACATGCCGCAGGTGTATCACGCTGACGTGGAAAAAAATCTGAAGTCCGGTGCCGCACTGGCATTCGCTCACGGTTTCAATATTCACTACAACCAAATCGTGCCGCCAGCGAATGTGGACGTGATTATGATTGCGCCAAAAGGCCCCGGCCATACCGTGCGTTCCGAATACCTCAAGGGTGGCGGCGTACCCACGCTGATCGCGGTTTATCAGGATAAATCCGGCAAGGCTAAAGACATCGCACTGTCTTACGCTGCGGCCAACGGCGGCACCAAGGGTGGCGTTATCGAAACCAATTTCCGCGAAGAAACAGAAACCGATCTGTTCGGTGAACAGGCTGTGTTGTGCGGCGGCGCGGTTGAGCTGGTGAAAGCCGGTTTTGAGACGCTGACTGAAGCGGGCTACGCACCGGAGATGGCCTATTTCGAATGTCTTCATGAACTGAAACTGATCGTGGATTTAATGTACGAAGGCGGCATTGCCAACATGAACTACTCGATTTCCAATAACGCAGAATACGGCGAGTACGTGACCGGGCAGCGCGTTATTGGCGACCAGGCGCGCGCCGCGATGAAGGAGTGCCTGAAGAATATTCAGAATGGTTCCTACGCCAAGCAATTCATTCTGGAAGGTCGCACCAACTACCCTGAAATGACTGCGCGTCGCCGCTTGAATGCCGAACACCCGATTGAGGTGGTGGGCGGCAAATTGCGCGCCATGATGCCGTGGATCGGCAAAAACAAGCTGGTTGATCAGTCGAAGAACTAGGAAGTGGAAAGTGGGAAGTGGTGAGTAGGAAGTAGCCTGCTTGCCACGCCCCACTTACCACTCTCCACTCACCACTTTCTATGAATTCATACCCACACCCTATCATTGCCCGCGAGGGTTGGCCGTTTCTGGCGATCTCGCTGGTTTTGGCAATCACCGCATCCGTCTGGTGCGTTACATGGTCGATTCCGTTGTGGATCATCTTCGTGTTCGTGTTGCAATTTTTTCGCGACCCGTCACGCGAGATTCCGCAGGAAGCTGGCGCGGTACTTTCAGCTTGCGATGGACGTGTCATCAAAGTCGAACGCGCGCAGGATCCCTATGGGCAACGGGAGGCGATTCTGGTCAGCGTATTCATGAATGTGTTCAATGTGCATTCCAACCGCAGCCCGGTGGACGGTACGGTCGAGCAGGTGCAGTATTTCCCCGGCAAGTTCGTCAATGCCGATCTGGACAAAGCATCGTTGGAGAATGAGCGCAACGCGGTGGTGCTCAAAACAGCCGGCGGTTCGATCGTCACCTTCGTGCAAGTGGCCGGACTGATCGCGCGGCGCATCCTATGCTATATCAAGGCCGGTGATGTGCTGGCACGCGGCCAACGCTATGGCTTTATCCGTTTCGGCTCGCGCGTAGATGTGTATTTGCCGCTGGATGCAAAGGTGAAAGTCAGTATCGGCGACAAAGTGTCCGCGACCACAACTATTCTGGCAACGCTTCAGGAAAACGGTTAGTCTGACGGGCATGAAAAATAGCTACCCTTGATGAAGAAACCTACTATGCCCGTTCCCTCTCCTCAATCCTCTCCCGCAAGCGGGCGAGGAGGCAAACGAATCGCTACGCGAATTTCATATTAACCGCATGGACGAATTTAACCCCCGTAAGCCGATGAATCTGCGCAAGCGCGGTATTTACCTGTTGCCCAACTTATTTACCACCGGCGCGCTGTTTGCGGGCTTCTACGCTATCGTCCAGGCAATGAACAACAAGTTCGAATATGCCGCCGTGGCGATTTTTATTGCCATGGTGCTGGACGGGTTGGATGGACGAGTGGCTCGCCTGACGCACACGCAAAGTGAATTTGGCGCGGAATACGACAGCCTGTCCGATATGGTTTCGTTCGGTGTTGCGCCTTCTCTGGTGATTTATGAATGGGCATTTCGGGGGATGGGTAAGTGGGGCTGGTTCGCCGCTTTCATCTATTGTGCAGCCACCGCATTGCGCCTGGCGCGCTTCAATACCAACATTGATGTGGTTGATAAGCGTTATTTTCAAGGGTTGCCCAGCCCGGCTGCCGCCGCATTGGTTGCCGGATTCGTCTGGGTGATGCTGGACTACGGGTTCAAGGGTGAGACGGTGCGCTGGTACGCGGCGGCGCTGACGGTATTTGCCGGGTTGAGCATGGTCAGCAATTTGCCGTTTTACAGTTTCAAAGATCTGAATATGCGCAAAAGTGTGCCGTTCGTGGCGATTTTTCTGATTGCGCTATTTTTTATCCTGATTTCGAGCTACCCGCCCGGTGTGCTATTCGCATTATTCTTGTGTTACGCGCTATCCGGTTATGTGTTGTGGCTATGGCGGTTGCGCCACAAACGGCAGCCGTGACCCACAGTGCTCTGTTGGATAGGGTTACGTGAATAAATCACTGACCCGACCTGCGAAGCCACGTGTTATTTCAACTCCCCCCAAGCGTTACTTCAACTCTACAAAGAAATTTTTGATTGCCAGCACACGCTGCTGTAAGTCGCCATACTTCAGTTCAATCCGCAGCTTGTCCTGCCCCGCCATCTTGATATGCCGTTTGCTCTGGATCAGGGTGATGATCTTCATCGGGTCGAT
>CAZMWC010000147.1:0-5595 GCA_964569805.1 uncultured Gallionella sp. | reverse complement strand
TAACCCCGCTCGCGGAATAACGCCAGGCACGCATCCACCACGTTGGCATCAAAGTGGATGCCGCGTTGCTTGGTGATTTCCTCCAGCGCCACATCAACCCCCAAACCGGCACGATACGGGCGGTGTGACGACATCGCCTCGACCACGTCCGCCACGCTGAGAATGCGCGCTCCGAGCAGGATGGCATCGCCCTTGAGCCCTTGCGGGTAGCCGGAGCCATCGAGACGTTCATGGTGCTGCAATACCATCTGCGCGATCGGCCAGGGGAAGTCGATATCTTTCAGAATATCGTAACCCGCCTGCGCATGGGTTTGGATGAAGCGATACTCGATATCGCTGAGCTTGCCCGGCTTGCTGAGTATTTCCGCCGGAATCTGGATTTTCCCCAGATCATGGACAATCCCGGTCAGGTGGATGCCATGTATCTGCTCATCGGGCAGCCCCATCTGTTTGGCGATTGCCACAGCCAAATCGGCCACCTTGGCCTGATGACCGGCAGTATAGGGGTCGCGCATTTCCACGATGGTGGCGATTGCCCGCACCGTATCTTCCAGACTGTCTTGTAGTTGCACAAGGTGCTGCCGGTTTTGCTCCAGAGCAAGATCGCGTTCCTGGCGGACATGCAAGGTGCGCACGCCAAACGCCAGATCGCCCGCCATCTCCTCCAACAGGCTGATTTCGCTTGGAATGAAGGCATTCGCTTCATCGGCATACACATGAAGGATGCCGAACACCGTGTTATCCCGGTTCATCAGCGGCAAGGCAATGCAGGCCGCATAGCCGCATTTGCAGGCTCCATCGTAGCCCTGCATGCAAAGCGGATCATTGGCAATATCCTGACATATCTGGGTTGCGCCGCCGCAAATAGCGCGGCCACTTACGCCCATGCCGCGCTCCGTTTCCGCCCAGGTAGACTGCATATCATCCAGATAGCCTTCATCAGACCCGGCATGCGCCATGATCTTGATGGATTTGCCCTCGTCGTGCTGCACATAGCCTACCCAGGCCAGGCGGTAACCGCGCTGTTCGACGATGGCACGGCAGATCGCCTGCAGCAGTTCGCTTTCGTCAGTGGCATACACCAGGTTCCGGTTCACCTCGCTCAGTGTGGCAAGGGCGCGGTTGGCATGATTGAGCGCGCGCGCGGCTTGCTTGCGCTCGGTAATGTCGCGCACGATGCCGATGGCGTGCCACTGGCCATTCAACTGGGTTGCGGAAACCGACAGTTCGGCCGAAAACTCCTCACCGCTTTTGCGCAGCGCGGTGATCTCGGTCACCTTGCCGACCATCGCCCCCTCGCCACTTTCATGGAAATGCTGAAAACCGCGCATAAAGCCTGCTTGTACTGCTGGAGGTGCGAGCAGCGAATGCAGCTCCTTACCCATTGCCTCTGCGGCGGTATAGCCAAACACCCGCTCCGCCGCCGCGTTCCAGAACGAGATACGCTGATCTTGCCCCATCATGATGATGGCATCCTGTGCCGATTCGCTGATCTTGCGGAATTTCTCCTCGGCCTCGCGGCGGCGTTGCAGCTCTTGCTTTTGCTCCAGCACGCGCCGCACCGCCGCAGGCAAACGAGCCATGCGATCTTTGAGGATGTAATCTCTGGCACCCGCCGTCAATAATTCAACGGCCATCTCTTCGCCGATAGCACCGGTCACCATGATGACCGGAATATCGGGATAAACCTGTAGCACATAATCAAGCGCAGCACGACCGCTATAGGACGGCAGTTTATAGTCCGACAGCACGATGTCGGGCTGAAAGTCGCCTAACGCCTGCTTGAAGGCTGGTTCCGTGTCGACACGTAGCGAGGTAAAGACCAGACCTTCGCGGCGCAGGCTGTGTTCCACCAACTCCGCGTCGGAAAGCGTGTCCTCCAGCAGCAGGATTCTGAGTTCGCTCACAGCCTATTTTTCCTGGGCCGGAGGAGCATGGTTGACCAGCAGCCAGTACATACCTAGCTCGCTGACGGTCTTGGCAAAAGCTTCGAACTCCACCGGCTTGCTGATGTAGCTGTTCACCCCCAGTTGGTAGCTCTCGGCCACATCCCGGTCTTCTTTGGAAGAAGTCAGCACGACCACCGGAATCTCCCTGGTGCGTGCATCACTTTTGATCGCACGCAGAACCTCCATGCCGCCCACCTTGGGCAGGCGCAGATCGAGCAATACCACTCGCGGCGGCGTGCAGCCGCTGCGGCTCGTATATTCCCCACGCGCGAACAGGAAGTCCAGCGCCTCCGCTCCATCTTTGATCCACACCAGATTATTGGCGAGATTGTTCTTCTTCAGCGCCCGGATCGACAGCTCGGCATCGGTCGGGTTGTCTTCCACCAGCAATATCTCAACTTCTTTCACCATGTCGTCCATGATCAGCCTCCTTTATCGGCAAAGCAAAATGAATCGTCGCACCTTCGTTGACCTCGCCCTCCGCCCACACCCGCCCGCCGTGGCGGGTGATGATGCGCTTGACGATGGCCAGCCCGATACCGGTGCCTTCAAACTCGGTCACGCCATGCAGGCGCTGGAACACGCCGAACAGTTTGCCGGCATACTGCATGTCGAAACCGACACCGTTATCCTTCACGTAGTAAACCGCCTCACCCCCCTCGACAGAGCCGCCCACCTTGATTCTGACGACCTCTCTGGTGCTGCTGAATTTGATGGCGTTGGAGAACAGGTTGACGAATACCTGGCGCATCATGGCGCGATTTCCTCTCGCGAGGGGAATATGTTCGATTTCCAATTGCAGCTTGCTGCTATCGACGGAAGGTTGTAGCTCTTCAACAACTTCACGAGCCAGCCTCTCCATGTCGATTTCAGCAAAAGTCATCTCCAGTCGTCCGGCACGTGAGAATTTGAGGATGTCGTCGATGAGTTGCCCCATGCGGCTGGTGTTGTCCCGCACCACGTTAAGCAGGCGCTTGCCTTCCTCATCCAGCTTACCGGCATAGTCATCCAGCAGAATATGGGAGAACCCATCGATGGCGCGCAGCGGCGTGCGCAGATCGTGCGAGACCGAGTAGGAGAACGCTTCCAGTTCCTTGTTGGCCGCTTCGAGTTGCGCGGTGCGCTCGGTCACGCGCTGCTCCAGATCACGGTTGAGTTCGCCCAGCCCTATCTCGGCTTTTCTGCGGTCGGTGACATCCATATTAATACCCAACATCCGCATCGGCACCCCCTGATCATCGCGAAACACCTTCGCCACGGCCTTGATATAGCGAACTTCACCATCGGGCCAGATCACGCGAAATTCCGTTTCAAAAGGCTTCTTGCCCGCAATTGCATCTGCCACTTCCTGATCACCACGCGCAAGATCATCCGGGTGCAAGGCCGCACGCCATGCCTCTTCAGTGCCGATGAAGTCTTCACGGCGGATACGGTAGAGCGCATACATCGAATCATCCCAGATCATTTCCTGAGTTCGCAGATTCCAATCCCAGATGCCAACACCATTGTGAAACGTAGCCAAAGCCAAACGCTCTTCTTTTTCACGCAGCACATCCTCGGCTCGTTTGCGTTCTGTAAACACCTTGCGATCGCGCCGGTAGGAAAAACCCAGCCCAGCCAGGCCAATCAGCCAAATCGCTCCATGAGTTAGTGACAGATTGACACGTAGCTCTTTCCCGCGCGCCATGTAAACCGCCAAGGGAACGGCCGTGCTGAGACCACCACGAATATCACCCACTTTGTATCCTTGAAAGGCATGACATTTGAGGCAGCCGGGCTCGGTGATCAATGGTTTCATCAGCCTCAAATAAGCTTTCCCTTCTATCTGCTGCACCTCCTGCCGCTCTTTTTCACCCCGTTCGAAAGCGCGTAGCGCCTCGGCTTCCCAATCGTCCGGGGCGTTGATCGGGTTGATCGGCTTCAGGCTGGTGATACGACTCTTGACACCGTATTCGCCGGGAAAATCGGTCTGCAACTCGCGCAGCACATAAGCCGGATTCATCAGTGTCAGTTCTTTACCCGTAGTGGTGACCACATCCCGATCGGGCAATTTTAGATAAGGGTTAGGCGGGGTATGCTCGGTAGGGGAAACATATACCCCGCCGTGTGAAGTCGCCCATCTGCGAAAGCCAAGATCTTTATTAATATTGGCATCTGCCGCGGCAGCAGCGACACTCAAGGTGTTGTGCGCCTCCTGATGTAAAGCCCACAACAATGACCCGCCTGTGAGCACGCTCCAGATACACACCAACAAACCATAGCGTCGCGGCAAGGAAGCAAAGAAAAAATTGAGATGGTTGGTTGCCATGTTTTATAGCTCTGCCTTATGCAAAACTGTAGCCCTGCTCGTGAAATAACGCCACACACGCATCCACCACTTGCAGGTCATAAACCATCCCGCGACCCTTGGTGATTTCTTCTATTGCCGCCTCAACCCCCAAACCGGCACGATACGGGCGGTGCGCCGAAATTGCCTCGACCACATCCGCCACACTCAAAATGCGCGCCTCGAGAATAATCTGGTCGCCCTTGAGCCCTTGCGGATAACCGGAGCCATCGAGACGTTCATGGTGCTGCAGCACCATCTGCGCAATCGGCCAGGGGAAGTCGATGCCTTTCAGAATGTCATAACCAGCTTGCGGGTGTATCTTGATCAAACTGTGCTCGATATCGCTGAGTCGCCCCGGTTTGCTGAGTATTTCCGCCGGGACGTTAATTTTTCCCAAGTCATGCACCGTACCGGCAAGATGGATGCCGTGCACCTGCTCATCGGGCAGCTCCATTTGCCGGGCAATCGCCACAGCCAGATCGGCCACCTTGGCTTGGTGCCCGGCGGTATAGGGGTCGCGCATTTCGACGATGCTGGCAATTGCCCGCACGGTATCTTCCAGTCTGTCTTGCAGTTGCACCAGTTGTTCCTGATTTTTTGTCAGTGCGAGGTCGCGCTCATGGCGGGTATGCAGGGTGCGCACCCCGAACGCCATATCCTCGGCCATTTCTTCCAGCAGCGCGATTTCGCTGGCGGCAAAGGCATTCACTTCATCGGAATACACGGTCAAAATGCCGAACACCGTGTTATCACCATTCAGCAGCGGCAGCGCGATGCTGGCCGCATAGCCACAGTGACAAACTTCGTTGTTCTCCCGCAGGCAGAGCGGATCGTTGGCGATGTCCTGGCTTATCTGGGTTGCGCCGCTGCGAATGGCGCGTCCGCTGGATCCCATGCCGCGCTCGGTCTCCGCCCAGGTAAGCTGCATGGTGTCCAGATAGCCTTCGTCATGCCCTGCACGCGCCATGATTTTTACGGACTTGTTCGCGTCGTGCTGCACATAACCCACCCACGCCAACTTGTAACCGCGTTGTTCAACGATAGCCCTGCAAACCGCTTGCAGCAGTTCGTTCTCGTCAGTGGCATACACCAGGCTCTTGTTCACCTCACTCAACGCCGCAAGGGCGCGGTTGGCATGTTGAATGGCAGCTTCCGCCTGCTTGTTTTCGGTGATGTCTTCGAGGATATGCACGGAGTAGAGATAAACCCCTTGCTCGTCATGGATGGTAAAAACGCGCGAACGGTAGATCGCCGCGCCGACCGTCACTTCTTCTTCTTCTTCTGCTTTTTCCATCGCCCGCAGGCAGCAGGGCAGCG
>CAZMWC010000146.1:0-5745 GCA_964569805.1 uncultured Gallionella sp. | reverse complement strand
CTCACCGGCATGGCGTTCCGCGTGCCGACTTCCGACGTGTCCGTGGTCGACCTGACCGTGGAACTGAACAAGGAAGCCGCATACGAGGATATCTGCAAGGCCATGAAGGCCGCCTCCGAAGGCGCGATGAAGGGCGTGTTGGGCTACACCAACGAGAAAGTGGTCGCCACCGATTTTCGCGGTTGCACCAACCCCTCCATATTTGATGCCGACGCGGGCATCGCGCTGGACACCACCTTCGTCAAGATAGTGGCCTGGTACGACAACGAGTACGGCTACACCTGCAACATGATGCGTTTGGCCAGCTATATCGCTAAATAAAGCATGGTAAGTGGGGAGTGGTGAGTAGAAAGTGGGAAACCCCCACTTACCACTTACCACTTACCACTTACCACTTACCGTTTTTTGCCGGAGTAAAAAATGCCTGTTATCAAGATGACCATCCTGGACCTCAAGGGCAAACGTGTCCTGATCCGTTCTGATCTCAATGTGCCCGTCAAAGATGGCAAAGTAACCTCCGATGCGCGCATCACCGCATCGATGGCAACCATTGATTTCGCCCTAAAAGCCGGTGCGCGGGTAATGGTAACGTCCCATCTGGGACGCCCGGAAGAGGGTGTTTACTCTGAAGAAAATTCGCTCAAACCGGTGGCAAACGTCATCGCCAACAAACTGGGTAAGCCGGTGCGCCTGATCAGGGATTGGGTGGATGGCGGTTTCGAGGTCGCCGAAGGCGAACTGGTGCTGCTGGAAAATTGCCGCTTCAACAAGGGCGAAAGAAAGAATGTCGAAGAGACGGCGAAGAAATATGCAGCCCTGTGCGACGTGTTCGTGATGGATGCATTCGGCACGGCGCACCGCGCCGAGGCTTCGACTCACGGTGTGGCCAAATATGCGCCCATCGCCGCAGCAGGCATCCTGCTGACCGGGGAGTTGGAAGCCTTGACCAAAGCGCTGCTAAACCCGGCGCGCCCGATGGTGGCTATCGTTGGCGGCTCCAAGGTTTCCACCAAACTGACCGTACTGGAATCGCTGTCCGATAAATGCGAACAACTGGTAGTCGGCGGCGGCATTGCCAACACCTTTCTCAAGGCAGTTGGAAAAAACGTCGGCAAATCGCTGTGTGAAGACGATCTGATTCCGACCGCGCAAGCGCTGATTGAAAAAATGAAACAACGCGGCGCCCACATCCCCATCGCGGTGGATGTGGTGGTCGGCAAGAAATTCGATGCCAATGAACCGGCGGTACTGAAGAATGCCGAGGATGTGGCTGACGACGACATGATTTTCGACATCGGCCCGAAATCGGCGCAGGAACTCGCCGACATCATCATGAAAGCTGGCACAGTAGTGTGGAACGGCCCGGTCGGCGTGTTCGAGTTCGACCAATTCGGCGAAGGCACCAAGACCATCGCCAAAGCGATCGCCGAAACCAGCGCCTTCACTCTGGCGGGGGGCGGCGACACCATTGCCGCAATTCAGAAATACGGCATCTACGACAAAGTGTCTTATATTTCCACTGCGGGCGGTGCCTTTCTGGAATTTCTCGAAGGCAAAAAACTCCCGGCCGTGGAAATTTTGGAGCAACGCACGGCTGAAATGGCTGCTGGGGGCTGTGGCAGCGGCTGCACTTGCGTCGGAAAATGATCGGCCATGTTGCGTAGAACCAAAATAGTCGCAACGCTGGGTCCGGCTTCCAGCGACCAAAAAGTGCTGGAGCGGATGATTCGTGCCGGGGCTGATTTGGTGCGGATGAATTTTTCGCACGGCTCGGCGCAGGATCACGTGAAACGCGCTGAAGCCGTGCGCGCAGCAGCGTTAGCGGTTGGGCGCACGGTTGGCATTCTGGCTGACCTGCAAGGCCCGAAAATCCGCGTAAGCAAATTTGAACATGAAAAAATCACCCTGAACAAGGGCGATGTTTTCATTCTTGATGCCGCGTTCAGTGGCCCCGGTAACCAGCAGCGAGTCGGCTTGGATTACAAAGACCTGCCCAAGGATGTTGACGTTGGCGCGGTGTTGCTGCTCAATGACGGCATGCTGGAATTCGATGTCGTTGAAGTCAATGACCACGAAATAATTTGCCGGGTAGTGCGCGGCGGCATTCTGTCCAACAACAAGGGCATCAACCGCAAAGGCGGCGGATTGACCGCGCCGGCCTTGACCGACAAGGACAAGGAAGACATCAAGACCGCCGCGCTGATCAAGGCGGATTATCTGGCAGTATCATTTCCGCGCAACGGCGATGATATGCGTCTGGCGCGCGAACTGATGCACGCGGCGGGCGGCAAGAGCCTGCTGATGGCCAAGATCGAGCGTGCCGAGGCCATTCCGGCGCTAAGCGACATCATCGACGCATCCGATGCCATCATGGTGGCGCGCGGTGATTTGAGCGTGGAAGTCGGCGATGCCGCCGTGCCCGGTTTGCAAAAGCGCATGATCAAAATGGCGCGCGCAAAAAACCGTCTGGTGATCACTGCCACGCAGATGATGGAATCGATGATTTCCAGCCCGATCCCGACTCGCGCGGAAGTTTCCGACGTAGCCAATGCGGTATTGGATGGCACCGATGCGGTGATGCTCTCGGCGGAAACGGCGGTAGGCGACTATCCGGTAGAAACCATTGAAGCGATGGCGCGCATCTGCCTCGAGGCGGAGCGTGAAACTGAAGCGCATATGTTCGACCGCCGCGTTGTGCAGCAAAAATTCACGCGCATCGACCAATCCATCGCCATGTCGGCGCTGTTTGCCGCCTCACATTTCAAGGTCAAGGCCATTGTCGCCCTGACGCAATCCGGCTCGACACCGCTGTGGATGTCACGCATCAGTGTCGGCGTGCCGATTTTTGCTTTGACCCCGCTACGGGAAACCTTGAGCAAAGTGACCTTGTTCAGCGGTGTGTACCCCATCGAATTTCACTCAAAATCGCGCGGCAACTCGGAAGAATGGCATGAAATTGAATCTATCCTTGTGAGTCTGGGATTGGTGGAACAAGGCGACATGGTAGTGATGACGATCGGCGAGGCTGCGGGTAAAACCGGGCATACCAACACCATGAAGATTATGCGGATTGGCGAACATCACAAGGCTTAAGGAAACACGGATTAAATCACCCGTTCGCCCTGAGCTTGTCGAAGGGCTGGCTGAACAAATTGATTATTATGGATTTAATCAGATCATGGTTCGACAAGCTCTGATGGAACAACTAAGTATTGACTAAGCACGATAACCCCGTGCCAAGTCACTACTTAACCACGAACGGAGGACTTATTCAGCGCTTCCTTTGCTTGTGCCTGGATGTGTAAGAATGCCCGTATCATAGCGCGCCCAATTGTGTTTTCCATTTTGCCGTTGCCGCGCTATCATGTACGCAATTCGACCATGTCGCGCCACGCCCATGAGCACATTCAAAGTCCTTCAGTTCAATATGCAATTTGGTCAAGGCTGGGACGATACCCATCCCGATCGTGCCCCCGTCGACCTTGACCTGACCATTGCGGAGATTCTCAGCCACAATGCGGATATCATACTGCTACAGGAAGTAGAGCACGCCCAACCCGGCGGCGTGCAACAGAACCCGCCGCCCAATTACACCCGGCTGAAAGCGGCACTCAAGGGCTATGACAGCTATTTCTCCTATCCGAAAGCCGACCCGCGCGAATTGCCTTTTGGCATCGGGTTGGCCATTTTTTCGAAGACGCCGCTGCACAACACCTTCCGTCTCGACCTGCCGTCGCCCCCAATCGAGTTCGAATTCCTGGGCGAAAAAAAAACGCCCACCGACCGCCTGCTTATCGGTGCAAAAACCACGATCGTCGGCCACGAACTCCGGCTCTTCAATACGCACCTCCTGGCGTATTTCATGCTCAATTCGTCAAGCGAACATCATATTGAACAGCGCACGCTCGCCGTCGAACAGCTACGCAACTCGACCGGCCCCGCGCTGCTCGGCGGTGACTTCAACGTCAGCAAACACGACTCGCTGGTCAGTCAGTTCGCCAAGGCCGGTTACCAGACCGTGCAGGCTGAGAAAATCACCTGGCGCCGCCGCCCCTACGTGCTCGACCATATTTTCTATAACCGGCATCTACAGCCAATCCACCACACCATTAAGCCGACCCCATCCTCGGACCACCACGTGCTTGTGGCAGAGTTCAAATTCGCAGATCAGGCATAACAAATAAACGTCCGCCTCGGCAGCCCTCTCGCTCCGTCCCCAGAACACCCGTCCACTCAAGCAATAAACGTTCACTATTAACGTTACATTAACGTTTTATTGAACGCATCCACCACCAGAATAAATAGTTTAAATATTCCAACTCAATGTTTTTAATATAAATAATAATTGTGGCACGGTTGCTGCTTATAGATTGGCGTAGGTGATCATTTCGTATCACCCCCAATCAACACAAGGAGTAACGATCATGAAACTGAATAAATTCGTTTTGACATTGACTGCCGCCGCTTTGCTGCCAACCTTTGCCAATGCAGCCACAGACGAAGTTGTCGCCAGCTTCGACCGTGACCTGCAACGCGGCGCGGTTATCAGGCCGCTTGCGTTCATGAATGATGCCGATCCGCTGGTTATCGTCAACGACATCCTCAACAAGTACCAGGCACCGGATGCCGTGGCAATCAGCTTCGACCGGGACTTGTACCGCGAGCCGGTCAGTTCTGCGGTAATGATTGCAGGCGCAACCGACCCGCTGACAGATGCGGTCAAGATCGCCTTGTACGGCACATCCGACCAGATATTGGCCAGCTTCGAGCGTGACCTGTACCGCGCGCCGACAACCCCGGCAGTATCGCTGACCGTGGCAACCGACCCGCTGGTAGATGCGATCAAAATCGCCCTGTACGGCGCAACCGACCAGGTGTTGGCGAGCTTCGAGCGTGACCTGACAGCGTGAACTTGCGGTAAGCAGGTTTAAGGCAACACAGAGTTTCACCCCGTTTCACCTCCCTGAACGGGTGTCTTAACCCCCTCCCAAATGGTTAAGACGTTTTGCCCCTGAACTCCGGTTCAGGGGCATTTTTTTGCACACCCTGATTCCATGCCCCAAAAAACACATGGTTGCCATTGTCAAAACGCGGCCTGGAGCCACGAGAACACGGGCAACCTGCCCGAATCAGACCTTAGTCCAATGTACATTTCACCATCCTTGGCGTACCTTGCCCCACGGTCGCGGAGGTGTTTATGGGTTCGGCATGGAAAAGACAGATGAGTGTCGGAAACGGGATCATCGATTCCGAGCACAGGAATTTGCTGGACATGGCCGCCAATATCGAGGCCATGATCCGGGAGAAAGATGTTTCCTCCATTGCGGAGGAGCTTGGGCAATTCGAAGCATGGCTGCTCGCCCATTTTGAAAATGAAGAAGGAATTGCCCTGTCGGTCGAATTCGATGTCGCCCCGAACCGGCTGGAGCATCAAAACCTGCTGAAGGCATTCCAGCTCATGAAGGATGCATTGACGTCCGGCGGCGGCACATTTCCCGATAGCACGGCAAAGCATTATTACTCGCATTTTTTGAGTGACTGGCTGGAAGACCACATCATCGAGGAAGACATGCTGATGAAGCCGGTGCTGCAAACACATCCTTACGATTTCATCCCCGATCACATGATGAAATAGCCACCTGCCCACGACATCCAAACCGGCATTCCCACTCCCTACGCTTCATCATCCGGCAACGGCGCCAGCAGCGCGGCGATGTCGGCTTCACCGAATTTAGCCAGACTGCT
>CAZMWC010000145.1:0-5798 GCA_964569805.1 uncultured Gallionella sp. | reverse complement strand
AGGTAATTCGCGGGCATGGCCCGCTCCTACAAATTCCAACTGCGGTTTTTAGGATAAATGATGACAGCGTGCAAAACCAAAAGGCTCAATAATTTGCCGCGCGCAAGGTAGGGCTTTCGGTGGTGCCGCCGACTTGCAGCATGACGGCCCCCGCCCCGGCGCGCATGGGCAACTCGGCGGAAATGCGCCCCGACAACTGTGGTCCGATGATATCCAACGCCCCTGCCGCCTTCAATATCCCCGCATCCATTCTTAATTGCCTGAAGGCATAAGCGCCATTCGCAACAGACAGGTTGCCACTCAATTCATCAAAATGGCTGCGTCCGCCCGGTAAACTTTCCCGGCTACGCAGACGCGTGGTTTCAATGATGTCGATGCCGTTGATCAGGCCTTTTTTGATAACAAAAGCGCCTTCCATGGTTGTTGTCTCGGCCAGCCTGTCCAGGCTCGCCGCCTCCATCCGAAAGCGCGCCGAACCATCCAGATCGCCACCCAGCACCTTGCTTAAATTTTGCAAGGTAATCGACTTGGAAACCAGCATACCATCAGCATGCCAGCCGGAACGCCAGTCGATACGCGCATTGCCGAGCAGCATGCCGCCAAAGATGTGGCTGTCAAAATCGGTAATGACCAGTTCATCGCCGGTTAGCTCACCCTTTGCGTTCAATTCGTCGAAAAACCAATTCGGCAGCAATGGCAATGCGATACCGCGCGCCGTGAATGACATCTGCATTTTATTTTCTGGCGTGGCATTCAGGTCCAGCGCAAACTTGCCTCCTTCAGCTTGTAATTTCACTTGGGCAAATTTTCCGGCCTGATTGAAATTCAGCTCACCCACGATACCGGACAATTGGATACCGCCCGCCTCCAACACGCCTTGATTCAACTCGATACGCGCAACCGGATACTCTGTATCTGCGGCAGTTTTTTGCAGCCACGCCGAAACTTGCGGTAGTGCGGAGCCGTTGATTTTCAGGCCTTCCAGATTGAGGTTGCCGATTGGTTTGACTGAACTGAACAATGCCGACAATGTAAAATTAATCTGCGCCTGCGCTATCTGGACTTGCTCTTTCCCGCCAATCGATACATCACTTAATTCCAGACTCGGGAAAGGCAATAAACGCCCGGACAAACGCCCGATATGCACCGGCTGTTGCAGCCTGACAGCGAGCAATTGCCCAACTCGGTCTGCATAGCTCTGGGTGGGCAAAATAAATGGGGTAACAAACAGGGCAACCAAGAGTGCAACAAACAATCCGGCGCTTATTTTCGCCCAGGGCAGGCCGGATCCGAAGGGGCGTAACTTGCGTTTGAGGACAGGTTTCTTGTCCTCGGCCTTTGGCTTTCTTTCTTCTGAAAGTGTTTCGGCGGCGCGTTGTTCGGCCTCCGCCCAAGTTTTGGCCTGTTCTTCCGCAAGCTTTGTTACATCCTCCTCGGAAGGCATGTGCGCCTTCCGAGGATGCCCGGCTGTTTCTATTGGCATCGCCATCGGTGGCAGTTGTTGTGTTGGTTCCGCAGCAGCCATTTTGCCAGCTTGTCCCGCTTGATCCGCCACTCCGGTATTGGCTGTTCCCAATTCAATTTTGGGTGGCTCTTGCTCTATCATGGATGGCTGAAACGCCTCTTCCGTCATGATTAAACTGAACGGTTCCAGCTTGATCGCCACCGCTTTACCGGTATGCGGTAATGCAGCCTCCACAGCGGGTTCGGCAGTATCCATCAACTCATAGACCGGGTGCTCGCGCCCATGTTTGTCTTTGAGCGAGCCGCGATACTGGAACAGCTCGGCATATTCATCATTCAAGCGCGAGATGAAGTCGTAATAAGAGCGGGAAACATAAATCTGATTGATACCGGCAAAATTCATTACGCGCTGCGCGTCGTTGATGCCATCGCCAACCATGTTGCTTTGACCGTTCACGTCATTGACGATATTGACCGGGCCGAGATGAATGCCAACACGAACTTTCAGATCAGGATAATCACGATGCCGTTCAGCCAAGGCCGTCTTGCGGAACTGCATCGCCACTTCCAGGGCATCTTCGGGATGCTGCAAAAAACCGACTGCCGCACCGTCACCCGTATCCAGCATGATGTGATCGCCACCTCCTTGTGCCGCCAGACAATCGGCAAGCAACTGGTTGAACCTTTTTTTGATTTTGGTTTGTTTGTTGACGGACTGCTTGGTGTAGCCAACCACATCGAAGAACAGCACGGTTGCACTGCTGGAACGCGCAGATGAACTGGCTCCCGGCTTTGGCTTGACTGTTTCGTCTACCGTCTTGAATTGCGCCACATCCTGCGCGGTTTGCAGCAGCATGATCTCGGCTGCCTGCTGCGCTTGCAGGTCGATTTTGGCATCGGCCTCTGCCTGGGCACGTTGTTGCGCTTCCTCTTGCTGCCGGGTAGCCTCAAATTCTTCCCGCACTTTGGCGGCATCTTGATCGGCTTTCAGTTGCGCCGCCTCATCTGCCCGGCCGGCTTCAGCTTCGGTACGCGCAAGCTCTGCCTCGTGTCGCGCCAGAGCTTCCGCCTCTGCCGTTGCTCTTGCCGCTTCCAATTCGGCATACGCGCGTGCGGCTTCCTGCTCCGCCCGGATGCGTGCAGCTTCTATTTCTTCCTTGAGATGGCGCTCACTTTCTTCACGCGCTCTGGCCTCAGCCGCTGCGTGCTGTTTGGCGAGCTCCGCTTCCTCGCGTGCCTTGGTTGCTTCCTGCTCCGCCTTGAGGCGCGCCGTTTCAGCTTCCTGCTGCGCCTTCAATCTGGCGGCTTCCGCCTCTTCACGGGCACGCTGCTTGGCCTCCTCGCGTGCCTTGAGGGCTTCTTGCTCTGCCTTGATGCGTGCCGTTTCGGCTATCTCTTTGGCTTCGGCCTCCGCTTTGAGCCGCGCAATTTCAGCGCGCGCAAAATCGGCCTCCTGACGCGCCAACTTTTCGGCTTCGGCGCGCGCCTGCGCTTCCGCTACTGCTTTGTTTCTTGCAGCTTCCAATTCGGCATGTAGCCGCGCCGTTTCTATTTTTTCCTTGAGGTGGAGTTCGCTTTCTTCACGCGCTTTGGCTTCGGCAGCCTCATGCTGTTTGGCGAGTTGCGCTGCTACCTGTGCTGCTTGCATCTGTGAGGTTTCCGCCCCCTGTCTGGCGTTGCGCCCGGTTCCGGCACGTTTCTGGGCTGCCTCATATTCCGCTTTGAGGCGTGCTTTCGCTTCGGCCACTGCCTGATCCTTATCGAATTTTGCTTTGGCTACCTGTTGTTCGCCATCGGGGGATGCCGCCGCCGCAACCTGTTTTGCCTTTAAGTTTGCAGCTTCGATTTCTTGCTTGGCTTTGACTTCGGCTAGGGCACGCGCTTTCGCAGTTGCCTCAAACTTGAGGCGTGCTGCATTGTCTTCTTTTGCCCCGGTATCGGCCTTAACTGCTTCGGCCTCCGCACTAACTTGTGCGGCCTCTTGTTGCCCCTTCAGGTTTGCTGCTTCTGCTTTCTGGTTGGCTTCGGCTTCCGCTTCCTCTTTCAATTTTGCAGCCTGCGCCCTAGCCACCTCGGCAGCCATCATTTCAGGAGTGGGTGGGCGAAAGATGCCGGTAAAGTCCAGCCCCTCAAAACCCTCGTTCGCCGGATTCTTAAGCGGTATCGCCATCTTGGCCGGCACGACCATTCTGGGCATAGTGTTGACCTTGGCGCTGTCCTCGATGAAACCGCTCTTTGCAAGATCATCAAACAATTCGCCGAGCAAATTGCGCAAACCAGGCGCGGCGCGCTTGGCGATTTCACCGAACGTGGCATCGCCATCCACCATCAACAAGGCACGTTTGATATCGCTGGAAAGGTACGCGGTTTTGCCGCGCGCCTCATTCTCGCCCTTGTCGGTTCTAACGAAAATGGTCTTGTTATCCATGTCCCATTCTAACTGATAGCGCAATTACTCCATGACATAATCATTTCTTCGCAGGCTGGGCGGGCTCTGCATCCTTGCTGCCGGTTTTATCGTTGCCCCCGCCGAACAGCTTGTTCAGGAAGCCGCCCACTCTGGCACCCACTGTCGTCCCCAGTCCCGGCCCGAGGATCACGGTGCCCACGGCCGCGCCGGCCATGGCCGACTTGCTTGGCCCGATTACCGGCTCATCCAGCGTCCCCGAAATCACCATCGGCATGCTCGCCAGCCAGCCCGTCCCCTTGATGTTGACATCCAGCGTCCCGCCTAGCTGCGATGCAGGGCTGATATCCATACTGCCTTTGGCGTTCAACGCACCCGATATGATTTTTATCTTCCTGAAATGATAGCCAGCAGCGTCCACACTGAGCAAGCCGGTCAGATCATTGAAGCGCGTGTTTCCTCCACCATCTGCAACCTTGCCGGGGCGGCCCGCGGCCTGCGCCAGGTCCACCTTGCCCAGCACGCCGTCACGCACATGAAAGCTGCCGTCCAATTGCAGGTTTGCCGGGAAGCGTCTGAAATCATCCAGCCGCATGGTGAACTTCGCCGTGCTCTCCATGTTGCCGCTGAACGATACCTTGTCGCTGAACGCATCCACCAGCCGTTGCATGGCGATTCCGCTGGCGGCGATATCTCCGCGCAGCGTGGCATCCTTGCGACCAACATTCACCGCGCCGGTCAGCTTGCCGCCGTACAGCTTCGCCTTCAGCCCCTTCAGCTCCAGACGCTGCGGCTGTACCGCAACGCGCGCCCCGATTTCATCGATAACCAGCGGGTGCCGGAAATCCGCATCAATGCGCGCCTTGAGCTGCCTGACCTGCACATCACCCGCAAAACGAAAATTATCCTTCAGTAATTCCGGGCTGCCTGCCTCGGCCTCCAGCGTTCCCTGCGCGGACAGCGCGCCGGACAGATCAACCTGCCTTCCAGTCAGCGACATCAACTGTTCCAGCGGCACCTCCATCCGGTTCAGCGTCGCCTGCACGCGCCAGCCGTCGGAAAAGTCCAGCTTGCCGGAACCCACCACGCGCATGCCACGCGATGCGGCAGAGAAGCTCTGCACGGCGAGTTCATGCTCTCCCAGCACACCCACCAGCGACAATTCGTCCAGCGGCAGTTGCGGCAACGGCGGCAACGACCAGCCCTTTGCCTGCACCACCAGCGCGAAGGAACGATCCGGCTGCGGCAGCACGGTCAGCGATGCCGTTTGCTGGTTCATCGCAAACCAGGCCACCTTCAACTGTCCGGAATGCGTGAACTCCAGCCGTCCTTCGACCGGCACCAGCGTCATCCCGGGCGCGACCAGACTCATCCCGGAGAATTGCAGCTCGCGCACCGCCATGCCTTGCAACTCGTCCGAGCCCTTGGCCAGCAGGCCGACCAGCTTGCGCACCTCTGCCAGATGCGCCGTACCGTCCTTCATCAAAATGCGCCGCACCGCCAGCTTGCCTACCAGCAAGCTCGGCATATCCAACTGCACATCAACAGATCGTATGATGATTCCGCCCTGCCCGCCAACACTCACATCCAGCAACTCGAGATGCGGCAATGGCAGCACGGCAAGCTTGAGGTGCCGGATACTGACCTTCTCATGCAGCTGCGCGCTCAAACTCCGTTCAATCTTGGGTGCGTACGCATCCAGCGGAGTGAAGTAAGCCGCCATGCCCACCAGTACCAGCAAGGCGAGCAAGCCAAGTAAAAGTTGCTTCAAACGCTTCATAACAAGCCAAATTTAAGATTGACCGGGCAATACAAAATCACTATCATGCGCACCTCTCAATTCCCTGATAGCTCAGTCGGTAGAGCGACGGACTGTTAATCCGCAGGTCCCTGGTTCGAGTCCAGGTCGGGGAGCCAGAGAATCTTT
>CAZMWC010000144.1:0-5831 GCA_964569805.1 uncultured Gallionella sp. | reverse complement strand
TTTTTCCAGACATGCCCCCGCCTCATCATCGCCGACCACCGACAACAGGGTGGCTTGCGCGCCTAATGCCGCGATGTTGCGAGCCACGTTGGCCGCACCACCGGGGCGTTCTTCGACGCGCTCCACCTTGAGCACCGGAACCGGCGCTTCCGGCGAGATGCGGTTGACATCGCCGAACCAGTAACGGTCCAGCATCACATCACCGACCACCAATACCTTTGCACCGTCAAATTTTGGCAATACGCTCATGCCTGTTCTCCTGCAATTTCCTTGTTGATATCGAGTAAAGCCTGCAAAGGGTCATCCGCTTTGGTGATCGGGCGTCCGATTACCAGATAGCTGGAGCCCGCTTTTATAGCAGAGAGCGGGGTCATGATGCGCGACTGGTCGTCGGCGGCAGAATCTGCCGGGCGAATACCGGGTGTCACTAGGCAGAATCCTTCACCATATTTGGGGCGTAACTGCCACGCTTCCTGCGCGGAGCACACCACGCCATCCAGCCCGCTGTTGTGTGCCAGTTCAGCTAAACGCTGCACCATCTCGGCTGGCGTATCGGCAATCCCAAGATCGACCAAGTCTTGCTGCGCCATGCTGGTCAACACGGTCACGGCGATCAGTTTTGGCGGATTTTTTGCCTGCGCCACCGCCTCGCGCGCCGCTTCCAGCATTTTGCGCCCGCCCAGCGCATGCACGTTGACCATCCATACGCCCAAACTGGCAGCAGCCTTGCAAGCTTGAGCGGTGGTGTTGGGAATATCGTGGAATTTCAGATCGAGAAAAATCTCGAAACCGCGCCGCATCAGTTGTTCCAGCAACGCGGGGCCGGTTGCGGTGAATAACTCTTTGCCGACTTTCAGGCGGCACAGCGACGGTTCCAGCCGCTCGGCCAGCGCCAGCGCGGGCGCGGCTTCCGGGTAATCCATTGCGATAATGATTTTGGGATCGTTCATAGTGGTGTTCCCGTTTCCTCGCTGCGGCGCGGCGAATAGCTGTCCCATGCCTGGCAGGCCGGGCAGTGCCAGTAGAACTGGCGCGCCTTGAAGCCGCAGTGGGCGCAGTGGTACATCGCCAGGTTGCGCGTGCGTTTGTGCACCAGATCCTTCACCAGTTCGACATCGGCGCGCCGCTCCATCGGCACTTCCAGCAGCCGCGCCTCGAGCAATTTATCCAGCCCCAGCAGGGTCGGGTTGCGCTGCAATTCGTCACGCACCAGTTGATAGGCAGCAGCCGGCCCTTCGTTCTTCAGCACGCCGTCGAATACCACGTTCATCAAATCCAGCGAATGGTATTTGCTCAGGTACTCGCGCAACAGGGCCACGCCCTCCGCCTCGCGATCCTGGCTGCGATAGGCATTCAGCAGGCGCTCTGCCACCAGCGGCAGATACTGCGCATCCTGCGCCTCGATGTTCTTCCAGACAGAGATGGCCTCCTCATGCTTGCCCTCGCCGGCCGACATATCACCAAGCATCATCGTGGCGCGCACCGCATTCGGGCAAACCGCCAGTGCCTGCTGCAGATGCCCGCGCGCCGCGGCAATATCATTTTTTGCAATTTCCTCACTCGCCAGTTCGCAATAGAAAAAGGCAGCCTGCTTGCTGAAAGACTGCCCGGACAACGCTGCCAGCCGTTGCGCCACTTCAATCGCCTTGAGCCAGTCATGTTCCTTCTGGAACAACTCCAGCATGAATTCCAGCGACGGTTTGGCATACTTGGTTTTTTCCAGTTCGCGGAACAGGCTCTCGGCGCGATCGAAAATGCCTGCCTTCAAGTAATCCTGCGCCAGTTCGAAAATCGCCTGCTGGCGTTTGTCATTATCCAGGTCGGCACGGTCCACCAGGTTGTGGTGCATGCGCAAGGCGCGATCCACTTCGCCGCGCCGCCGGAACAGGCTGCCCAGCGCGAAGTGCAATTCAATGGTTTGCGGATCAACCTTGACCACCTCGATGAAGGCTTCGATGGCCTTGTCCTGCTGCTCGTTGAGCAGAAAGTTCAGCCCCTGAAAATACGATTGCGGCAGCGCACTGGATTCGGAAATCAGCTCTTTGATGTCAATACGTGCGGCCAGCCATCCCATGCCGAAAAACAATGGGAAGACCAGCAGCATCCAAGGTTCAAATTCCATGTTTTAAGAATCTATCAGGAGGGTTGAATAGGCAATTGTTGCGTATCACTGATATTGGCGAGTTTGTTTTTGACCCGGATATCACGCTTCAGCCGGGCGATTTCGCGGCGCTGCTGTAGCACATTGGCAAGCATGGCAAGCACTCCCACAGCCGCGCCGGCCGCAAAGAATATCAGCAGCACAATGACCAGTGAAGACTGCCATTCATAGCCGAAAAAATAGCGCAGCGTCACCGGTTGATCGTTCTTGACTGCAAACCCGAGCAGCACGACGAACAATGCTGCCCGCAAAATCCAATTCAGATAACGCATGAGATACCCCAAAAACCGCTATAACAAGACTTCTGCAACACGTAGCGAGCGCGGGTGCGGACATGACACGGTGTTGCGAAGCATCCGGAGCGGGAATGCCCGCCTTGCACCTGCTCCCGCAATCTGGCCTTACGGCTAACGTGTCGCAGGTGCACAAGGAGAAAAGTGGCGAAAAACCGGGGTGCATGTTTTATACACGAGGGTTTTGAGCCGCTTTTCGGCGCAGTATCACCAAGCGCGGTAGCGTTGCAGGAGTCTTGCAACGATAGCATAAAAAATGGCGGCCATACCTCACGATATGCCGCCATCTTACCCGCTCCAGTATGAGGTCAGGATTCCTGCTTGCAGACCCGTTCCCTCAATTCTTTACCTGCCTTGAAATGCGGCACATATTTGGCTGGCACCTTTACCTTGTCGCCGGTCTTGGGGTTGCGCCCTTGGCGCGGCGGACGGTAATTCAGGCCAAAGCTGCCAAAACCGCGAATCTCGGCACGGCCACCGCGCGACAGCGTGGTGGACAAAGTATCCAGAATCACCTTAACGGCTAACTCCGCATCCTTGGCCAACAATTGCGGATGTAGTTCGGCGAGTCTGGCAATCAAATCGGAACGAGTCATACAATTTCCTTAAACTTAAGCTTCAGTTTTGCTGCCGCTCATTTTGGCTTTTAACAGCGCGCCCAGATTGGTCGTGCCGGCATTGGAAGTGCTTTCGGCAGAGAATTTCTGCATCGCGGCCGATTCTTCTGCCTTGTTGAGCGCCTTGATTGACAGGTTAATGCCGCGATTCTTGCGATCCACATTGATGATGACGGCTGTCACGCTGTCGCCTTCCTTGAGGTGGTTGCGGATATCTTCGACGCGGTCGGCAGACACTTCAGACGCTTTCAGATAGGCTTCCACATCGCCTTCCAGCGCGATGGTTGCACCCTTGGCATCCAGTGACTTCACGGTGCCGGTGACAACAGCGCCCTTTTCATGCCCGGATACGAAACCACCGAACGGGTCGCCTTCCATTTGCTTGATACCCAGAGAGATGCGTTCACGTTCCACGTCGATCGCCAATACCACAGCTTCAACTTCGTCGCCCTTCTTGAAGTTGCGCACCACTTCTTCGCCGGGTTGGCTCCAGGACAGATCGGACAAATGCACCAAACCGTCGATACCGCCATCCAGACCGATGAACACGCCGAAGTCGGTAATGGACTTGATCTGCCCCTTAACCTTGTCGCCCTTCTTGTGGTTGATTTCAAAATCATCCCAAGGATTGGATTGGCATTGCTTCATGCCCAGCGAGATGCGGCGGCGCGCTTCGTCGATTTCCAGGATCATCACTTCGACTTCATCACCCAGGCTGACGACCTTGGATGGGTGAACATTCTTGTTGGTCCAATCCATTTCTGAAACGTGCACCAGACCTTCGATACCTTGTTCGATTTCCACAAATGAGCCGTAGTCGGTCAGATTGGTCACTTTGCCGAACATGCGCGTGCCTTGCGGGTAGCGGCGTGCCAGACCATTCCACGGATCATCGCCCATCTGCTTGATGCCCAGCGAAACGCGGTTCTTCTCCTGGTCGAATTTCAGGATCTTGGCTTCGACTTCATCGCCGACAGTCAATACTTCGGAAGGATGCTTCACGCGGCGCCATGCCAGATCGGTGATGTGCAACAGGCCGTCGATGCCGCCCAAGTCAACGAATGCGCCGTAATCGGTAATGTTCTTGACCACGCCCTTGACGATTGCGCCTTCCTTGAGATTTTCCATGACCGCTTCACGGTCTGCGCCCATCGATGCTTCCAGCACTGCGCGGCGCGAAACCACCACGTTGTTGCGCTTGCGATCGAGCTTGATGACTTTCAGCTCCATGACCTTATTTTCATAAGGTGTGGTGTCCTTGACCGGGCGAAT
Organism: uncultured Gallionella sp.; assembly: GCA_964569805.1. Classification (GTDB taxonomy): domain Bacteria; phylum Pseudomonadota; class Gammaproteobacteria; order Burkholderiales; family Gallionellaceae; genus Gallionella. Next base: position 1,488 of record CAZMWC010000144.1, on the reverse strand, counting down.
ATCCACCAGCGAGCCAGGCAAGAATGCGCGGATGCCATTGACCATCGCGGTCAGGCCGCCCTTGACCTTGCCGCTGACAAAACCTTCCACGATCTTGCCTTCTTCCATGGCGATTTCCAGCTCGTGCCATGCGGCCAGACGTTTGGCCTTTTCACGCGACAGCTTGGTCTCGCCATAGCCATTTTCCAGCGACTCGATCGCGACGGTGACAAAATCCCCCGCCTTGACTTCCAGTTCACCTTTAGCGTCGAGGAATTCCTCGATTGCAATCAAACTTTCGGACTTCAGTCCGGCATTTACCACCACCATATTGTGATCGACGCGCACGACTTGTGCGGTAATCAGTTCGCCCGCGCGCATTTCTTTGCGGGTCAAACTTTCTTCAAACATTGCGGCGAAACTATCAGGGTTTAGTACGGCATCAGCGGTTGCGTTCATTGAATATACCTACAGAGTAAAACCGTTTGCACGGCGGTTAGTTAACATTCCCATGAGACGGAGAGTCTTGTGGGGCTTGGTTTTGCGCCCGGTAGCGCGCCAACACTTCCTGTACCGCCTGCTCGATATTCAGAGCGGTGGTATCCAGCAGGCTCGCGCCGGGTGCCTGTTGCAGGGGAGCTACGCTACGTTGGGTATCCCGCTCGTCGCGCGACTGTATATCCTGCAAAAGGGCGGCGATATTAGCACTCATCCCTTTTTGTTTCAACTGCTTATAACGGCGATCTGCGCGCGCCTCGGCGCTGGCAGTCAAAAATATCTTCAACGCCGCGTCCGGGAACACTACCGATGCCATATCGCGCCCGTCGGCTACCAAACCGGGAGCTTTGCGGAAAGCGTGTTGCTTGTTCAACAAGGCGGCGCGGATCTCGGGTAAAGCCGCTACTTTGGAAGCGGCCGCCGCGCATTGCTCGCCGCGCAATTCATCACCTGCCAGTACGCCATCCAGCCAGACACTCTCACCCGCAAAGCGAATTTCCATCCGGGCAGCTAAAGCCGCCAAACCGGCTTCGTCATCCAGCGCAATCCCGTCGCGTTGCGCCGCCATCGCCAACAGCCGATACAGCGCGCCGCTGTCGAGATAATGATAGCCGAGTTGCGCCGCGACACGCTGCGCTACCGTGCCCTTGCCGGAAGCGGAGGGGCCGTCGATGGCGATCACCGGCACGGGCTGCGCTACGCTGGCAAACACCGCAAAATAATCCGGGAAAGTCTTGGTGACACAGTGCGGGTTGTTGATGCGTATCCCGTTTGCGCCGAACGCGGCGAGCGAGAAGCACATCGCCATACGGTGGTCATCGTAGGTATCAATAGAAACAGGGAGTGGTGAGTGGTAAGTAGCGAGTGGGGAAGCCAGGGCAGGTGGAATGATGCGAATGTAATCTTCCCCCTCTTCTACCGTTGCACCGAGCTTGCGCAATTCTGTCGCCATCGCGGCGATGCGGTCGGTTTCCTTGACGCGCCAACTGGCGATGTTGCGCAGCGTGGTCG
>CAZMWC010000143.1:0-5857 GCA_964569805.1 uncultured Gallionella sp. | reverse complement strand
TGTACCTTGGCATCATCGCGGGTGCGGGGTGGGTATATTGCGGGCGTAGGGGCAATTCACGAATTGCCCTGTTTGCCCTGTCGGTTCGTTCGTGCGATTCGTGAATCGCCCCTACATTTTCGGCGCATTCGGGTGCAACACATCCTCTTCCCATCTGCACGGGTTGGCGGCAATGTATTCGGCGATACCCCGGTAATCGTCCTCGTTGCGGATGACATGTTCGTAATAATTGCGCTGCCAGAGCGAAACGCCGGACAACTGGCGGATTTCGTTGATGCGCTTCGCGGTTAACATCTTGAACCGCCCGACGATCTTTGATAACGCCATCTGACGACGTTGTTGCCGCAATGACAAGGGCAATTCGTGAATTGCCCCTACGTTATCCGTCGCGCTGGGTGGTTCGGGCAATTCGTGAATTGCCTCTACGGGACGACCCTGACGTAGGGGCGATTCACGAATCGCCCTTTCACGAATCGCATCAATGGTTGCCTCGCCGATGACAAAAATCCCGTGAAAATGATTGGGCATCACCACGAATTCACCCATTTTGATTTCTGCGCGTAATTCGGCGGTCTCCAACCATTCATCCCGCACGGCGCACCCACATTCGTTCAACACCATCGCGCCATTCTCAATAGCGCCAAACAGGCACGCTCTGCCCTGTGTGCATATCGTCACGAAATACGCACCCGCCTGCGAATAATCATAATGTTGCAGGCGGGTACTGCGGCGGTGGGGACGGTCATCGGGAGGATTCATGGCATTGAAAGGGCGATTCGTGAATCGCCCCTACGTGCGGTTGTACATCGGGCGTAGGGGCAATTCACGAATCGCCCTTTTAGGATTGCCCTTTCACGCATCCCCAAGCAACGCCTCAAACTCCTCGATCGGCACGGCTTTGCTGAACAGAAATCCCTGATATTCCATGCAGTGGTTATCTTTGAGGAAATCGCGTTGCGCGCCGGTTTCCACGCCTTCGGCGATCACGTTCAGGTGGAAGTTGTTGGCCAGCTCGATGATGGCGTGCACCAGAATGGCATCATTCGGGTCGGATGCCATGCTCTTCACAAAACTTTGATCGATCTTGAGCTGGTCGATCGGCAGCAGTTTCAGGTAGGACAGCGACGAGTAGCCGGTGCCGAAATCGTCTATCGACAAGCGCACACCGAGCGCCTTGAGCGCGTGCATTTTTTCTATGGCGGCCGCGAGATTGGCCAGCACCATACCTTCGGTCAATTCCAGCTTCAGGCGCGCGGGATTGACCTTGTGCCGCCTGATGGCGCGGGCGATATTGTCCACATAATCCGACATGGCGAACTGTTTTGAGCTGACATTGATCGCCAGCGTCAGGTCGCGGGTGCGCGCCTTTTCCGCCCAGCGTGCGAGCTGTTGGCAGGCCGTGTCCAGCACCCAGTTGCCGATCTCGAAAATCAGCATGCCCTGTTCGGCAATCGGGATAAATTCATCCGGCGCAACCATGCCGCGCTGCGGGTGGTTCCAGCGCAATAATGCCTCCGCGCCCAGCGGGCGGTTATCGTTATCCACCTGCATCTGGAAATACAAATGCAACTGCTGGCGCGCGAGGGCATCGCGCAATTCGCTTTCCATGGCCGCGTGCGCGGTAACAATGTGCTGCATGGCCGGGTCGTAGAAACGCACCGCATTGCGCCCGGATTCTTTGGCCTGATACATCGCCATGTCGGCATGGCGCAGCAGCACATCCACCGCCTCTTCATTGCCGCGAAACAGGCAGACACCGATGCTGGGCGAGCTGTGGTGCAGTTGCTCCTTGAGCTGATAAGGTTGCGCCAACGATTCGCGAATCTTTTCGGCGACCATCCCGACTTTGCGCGACGCGTCGTCCTTGTCCTTGCTGACACCTTCGATCAGCACGGTGAATTCGTCGCCGCCCAGCCGCGCCACGGTGTCCATTTCGCGCACGCACTGCTTGATCCGCTTCGCCACCTCGATCAGCAACAGGTCGCCGTAGTCGTGCCCGAGCGTGTCGTTGATCATTTTGAACTTGTCCAGATCAATGAACAGTAGCGCACCATAGTTATTGCGGCGCGCAGCAATAGGCAATGCCGCGCGGAAACGGTCGATGAACAGCCGCCGGTTGGGCAAATGGGTCAGCGGGTCGTAAAACGCCAGATTGCGAATTTCCTCTTCGGCATGTTTGCGCGCGGTGATGTCGCTGAAAATGGCCACATAGCGGGTCGTTTCGCCCGCCTCGTCTTTCACTGCGGTGATGTTCAGCCATTTCGGGTAAATCTGGCCGTTCTTGCGCTGATCCCATATTTCGCCCGACCATGCGCCGTGGTGCAGCAACTGTTGCCACATCTCGGTGTAAAAAGTTTTGTCGTGCCGCCCGGAATTCATCATGTTGGGGTTCTTGCCCAGCACTTCCTCGGGGCCGTAGCCGGTGATCTCGGTGAATGCCCGGTTGACGCGGATGATGTTGGCATCGGCATCGGTAATCACGATGGCATCGTTGGTTTCGAAGGTGATGGCCGCCACGCGCAGGTTTTCTTCGATTTGCTTGCGCTCGGTGATGTCTTCATAAATGCCCAGCACACCGATGGCCCTACCATCCGCATTGAACAACGGCACCTTGGAAGTGCGAAGCCAGATCGTGCGCCCGTCAGATGTGGTTGAATGTTCTTCATAGCCGAGTTTCGGTATGCCTGAATTCATCACAAGCTTGTCATCCGCGCGATACAGTTCGGCATGTTTGCGCCAGCCCATCTGGAAATCGTCCTTGCCAAGCATATCCTCCGGGCATGACATTCCGGCATCGCGCGCAAAGGCAGTATTGCAGCCGAGAAAGCGCGACTCGGTGTCTTTCCAGAACACGCGGGCGGGCGTATTTTCCACAATATTCTTGAGCAAATTATAAGATTCGATGATCTTTTCTTCCGCCCGTTTTCGCCCGGTGATGTCGTTGCAGAACATTGCTAGGTGCTGCGTTTCAGGCAGGTAGTTGGCGGATATTTCAACGTCAAATTCATGCCCGTCCTTGTGGCGGTGGCGTGTCTCGAAGCGGTCGTGGCCCTGCGCCATTATTTTGGCGATATGCGCTTCAATTTCGGCGGCTTGTTCTTCCACCTCCAACTGGCTGATGTGCATATTGAGTAATTCTTCAACCGAATAACCCGACATTTCCGCATAGGCCTGGTTGACTTCCAGTAGTTTGCCTTCCATGTCGGCCATCCAGAAACCGTCTATCGAAGTTTCGATCACGCGGCGATGTTGCAGCAACACCGCTTCGATTTGCTTGCGCCCGGTAATGTCGCGGCTCGATGCGAAGTGAATCGGCCCCTTCGATGTATGAACACCGGTGGCGCAGATTTCGACATTGATCAGCGTCCCGTCCTTGCGGCGGTGCAGGGTCTCGATGACGACGCTCTGGCCGATGAGCTTCTTGAATTGCATCCGCAATTCATCGGCCGACCATTGCGCGTCCCAGTCCGCCACATTGAGGTGCATCACTTCTTCCAGCGTATAACCCAGCATCCGGCAGAACGCGTCGTTGGCTTCCAGTATATTGCCCTCCCCATCCATGATATGGATGCCGTCCGTCGAAGTCTGCATCAACGCCTTGTTGCGGTACATCAATGAGGCAATTTCCTCTGCAGCCCGTTTCTCTTTGGTGATGTCATCGAAAATGGCGACGAAGTGTTCTTTTTTCGGGCTATAGGCTGTCACGCTGAACCAGGCCTGCAGCGGCCCGATATACGTTTCGAAGCGTTCCGGTTTGCCGGTCAGGGCGACCCGGCCATAGATTTCGAACAATTCGGGGTTGGATTCCCGAATACCCGGCATGAGTTCGCTGGCCTTTTTTCCACCCGCGTGTTTCAGCCCGGTCAGTTTTTCAAATACGCTATTGGTATCGAGATAGATAAAGTCGCGGGCGGTGTCTCCCTCGAACAGCATCCTGCAATAGGCGTAGCCGTCGAGCATATTGTCGAACAGGGCGCGATAGCGTTCTTCGAGCTCCTCGTTGAGATGCAAAATCTCCAGCTCGCGCTGCGACAGCTTGGATAGCATGGTATACAACGCGTTATTGAGGGTGCCGATTTCGCCGCCACCGTCCCGCTGTAAGCTGATGTCACGTTCGCCGGCAGCAATCTTCTCGGCGACGGTGGTGAGATGCGCGAGCGGCGCAAACATCCGGCGCAGCGCCAGCATGGCAAGCAGGCCGACCAGCAGCATGGCGGCAAATCCGCCGACGATGCGGCTGGCGGGTATCGTGGTTAATTGCCGCGCCGCCGCGCTATCCGGCACGACATAGGCCAGCAGCAGGAAACGCGCCGGATGCGCCGGGTCAAAATGAATCCGCTCGGCATCCATCAACAGCATGCTGCCCGCATGAGCATTTTTTGTCGTGTTGGTTTGCTGCGGCTGATAATCCAGATGTTCCGTTGTTTGCGGGTCGAAAATCGCTTTGATTTCTGGAAAATCGGCGGCGAACGCGCTCCTGCCGTCAGCATCAAACGCGAACGCGCGCTTCGGGTCGGGGTGCAGCAGATATTGCCCGTTCATATTGGCGATATAGGTCTGCCCTCCATGTGACATCCCCTGTCTGGCGGATTCCAGCAATTCCGCCACGTCCATGTCGATCACCACCATGCCGAAGATTTTTCCCGACTCGGTAAAAACCGGGGCAGACGCATGCAAAGTGGGCCTGGTGAGCTGCCCCTGATGCCTATCCAGTTCAAACTCGGAAAGGTGTACTTCACCCGGATGCAAGCCGACTGTGGCCTTGAACCACTCCCGCTCTCCTCTTGCTTGCAGCTCGGCAGAGGGCGCTGCCTCCAGCTTCCCGTTGCGACTGTTGATCCGCACCAGTTCGCGCCCCGCATCGGCCACGCCGACATAGCGAATCTGGTAATAGTCCGGGTGGGCGGCAGCGAAGGCGGAGAATATCTGTTGCAGGCGTTCTTCCCACACCCGGGTGGAGTTGTGATAACGGGCATCGTAACCACGGTTCTGCGCGGCGCGCACGATGCCGGAAATGGGCGGAACATTGGACAGGAACAGCACATCCTGACGCAGGGTGTTGATGGGCTGTATCAGCCGCAATTTATGGACTTGTACTCTCCGATCAAGATCGATATGCCGCTCGCTCAAGTAAGCCTCGCGCAGGCGCGATTCCTCGATAAACATCAACCCCAGCGCGCCCGCAGTCACCAGGGCAAGGGCGGCCACAGTAATACGCGTGTGCAAACTGATATTGGATAGTTTCATGGTGTTATTTCAAAGCGGGAAACGATGCTGTTCGCACAATAGCAGAAGCGGCTATTGAAAGGATGCGCAATTGTGTAGCAATTGTGAGCAGTAATTGTCGCATCAATCGCGAACGGTGCTTGTGAAAGGGCGATTCGTGAATCGCCCCTACGGGGGATTGGATGCCGGGCAATTCGCGCATTTGATACGGGCAATTCGTGAATTGCCCGTACGCCACATCCGGGTTGCGTCAATCGCGCCGACCGACAACGGGATGCATTGGGTAGGGGCGATTCACGAATCGCCCGGGCAATGCGTGCATTTGGTGCGTGCAATTCATGAATTGCCCCTATGCCACATCCGGGTTGCGTCAATCGCGCCGACCGGCAACGGGATGCGATTGGGTAGGGGCGATTCACGAATCGCCCGGGCAATTCGCGCATTTGATACGGGCAATTCGTGAATCGCCCGTACGCCACATCCGGGTTGCGTCAATCGCGCCGACCGACAACGGGATGCATTGGGTAGGGGCGATTCACGAATCGCCCTATCGGTCGTCACCACACCGGTTCATTTGGGCAATTCATGAATTGCCCCTTGTATGATCGAATTTAATGAAATGCTGTATAGG
>CAZMWC010000142.1:0-5897 GCA_964569805.1 uncultured Gallionella sp. | reverse complement strand
TGGGGAGCCTCTAAAATTCATTTTTCGGGCGAATCGCGGCGTCGCGTGCTCGCTCATTCCTTGTCTATCAATTCGATATGCCTCGTCATTCGCTGCGCGGCTCCTTGCGCCTCATCCCGCAAAATGAATTTCTAGAGGTTCACATTTTTCCAAAAAAGATGGGGAACCAAGCGTGGCTTGATTCCCCGTTTTACTATCACACACCCTGCTACTTTTTCTTGCTCTCGATCATCTCGTGCATGACCGGTGCGAGGATGATTTCCATCGCGTGACTCATCTTGCCGCCGGGCACCACAAGGGTGTTGGCTCGGGACATGAAAGCATTGGGGATCATGGCCAGCATGTAGGGGAAATCCACTCCCTTCGGTTCGCGGAAACGCACGATCACAAAGCTTTCGTCAGGTGTCGGGATGTCGCGCGCGATGAACGGGTTGGAAGTGTCCACCGTCGCGACGCGCTGGAAATTGATGTGGGTGCGCGAAAATTGCGGGGTGATAAATTTGATGTAGTCCGGCATACGCCGCAGAATGGTGTCCACTGTCGCTTCTGCGGAATAGCCGCGTTCGGCCTTATCGCGGTGGATTTTCTGGATCCATTCCAGATTGACCACCGGCACCACGCCGACACCCAGGTCAACATATTTGCCCGCATCGATATTTTGGCTTTCGTCCTGCGCCAAGCCATGCAACCCCTCGTAAAACAACAGATCCGAATTTGCCTCGATGCTTTCCCACGGGGTGAACACGCCGGGCTTCAGGTCGGTCAAGCCGAAGTGCTGGTTATGTTGCGCAGCCTCATCCTCGCTATGCACGTAGTAACGGCGCTGGCACATGCCGGTCTCGCCGTACATTTTGAAGGTTTCCTCGATTTTGTCGAAATGGTTGGCTTCGGGGCCGAAGTGGCTGAAGGAATGGTTGCCTTGCCTGGCGGCTTCGGCGGCGGCGGCACGGAACGCCATGCGGTCCAGGTTGTGCAGGCTGTCGCCCTCGATGACCGCGGCGCGGATCTTTTCACGGCGAAAGATATTTTCAAAGGCCAGTTTTACCGTGGTGGTACCCGCGCCGGACGAGCCGGTAACAGCAATGACGGGGTGCTTGCGCGACATGATGATCTCTCCTGAACAAGATTAAAGTGAATTTTTTCAATGACGATTCTATAACAGAATGACCACAGGGCGCAGCCGCGCCCTTTCGAGTGCGATTCAAACTGATGTGGCGGGGCGATTGATGCCGCATCAGTTTGAGGGAACCTCTAGAAATTCACTTTTGCGGGATGGAGCGCAAGGAGCCGCGCAGCGAATGACGAGACATATCGAATGGATAGGCGAGGAATGAGCGAGCACGCGACGCAGCGATTCGCCCGCAAAATGAATTTATAGAGGTTCCCTTGAATCGCACCCCCCTTTCAGAGCGCTACGCAGCACCATGCCAAGGCCGCTATAATGCCGCACTCCAGAATTCAGGCAACGGCACGAAAGACATGCAACCCAACTATCATCCGCAATCTATCGAACAACAGGCGCAACAGCACTGGGAAGAATGCCAAGTCTTCCGCGCATCGGAACAAAGCGACAAGCCTAAATACTATTGCCTGTCGATGTTCCCCTACCCCTCCGGCAAACTGCACATGGGCCATGTGCGCAACTACACCATCGGCGACGTGCTGTCGCGCTATCACCGCATGAAGGGTTACAACGTGATGCAGCCGATGGGCTGGGATGCCTTCGGCCTGCCCGCCGAGAATGCCGCGATGGCGAACAACGTGCCGCCTGCCGCATGGACTTATTCCAATATCGATTACATGCGCAATCAGTTGAAGAGCCTTGGTTTGGGCATAGACTGGGCGCGCGAGGTAACCACCTGCAAGCCGGAGTATTACCGCTGGGAACAATGGCTGTTCACGCGCCTGTTCAAAAAAGGCGTGATCTATAAGAAGACCGCCTCGGTAAATTGGGACCCGGAAGACAATACCGTACTCGCCAACGAACAGGTAATCGACGGGCGCGGCTGGCGCTCCGGCGCGCTGGTGGAGAAACGCGACATCCCGATGTATTTCTTCCGCATCACGCAATATGCCGAGGAGCTGCTGCAAGACCTCGATACGCTGGACGGCTGGCCGGAACAGGTCAAGACCATGCAGCGCAACTGGATCGGCAAGAGCTGCGGCGTGCGCTTCGCCTTTGAAATCCCCGACGCAGTCGGGGCAACTCTTCCCTCGCCCGCAGGCGGGAGAGGTACCGAGGGTGAGGGCGCGTCCACGAAGAGTAATCTGTTGTGGGTCTATACCACCCGCGCCGACACCATTATGGGTGTCACCTTCGTCGCGGTCGCGGCGGAACATCCGCTGGCAACGCGCGCCGCACAAGGCAATGCCAAACTCGCCGAGTTCATCGAAGAATGCAAACGCGGCGGCGTGGCCGAAGCCGACATCGCCACGATGGAAAAGAAGGGCATGGACACCGGCCTGAAAGTCGCCCACCCGCTGACCGGCGAACAAGTACCGGTATGGGTCGGCAACTATGTGCTGATGAGCTACGGCGACGGCGCGGTGATGGCGGTGCCGGCGCATGACGAACGGGATTTCGGTTTCGCCAAAGAGTATGGCCTGCCGATCAAGCAGGTGATCGAGGCAGGTGAAATCGTTGAAGCCAAAACTGGAATCCGCTCTGGAAAAGATCATGAAAAAATCCTTTCTGACTTCAAGTTCACCACTGAGCGTTGGCAAGTTTGGTACGAAGAAAAAAACGGCAATTGCGTCAACTCCGGCAAATACGACGGGCTGAATTACGCGCAGGCGGTCGATGCCATCGCCGCCGACCTCGCCGCCAAAGGCTTGGGCGAAAAGAAAGTGCAGTTCCGCCTGCGCGACTGGGGCATTTCGCGCCAGCGTTATTGGGGCTGCCCGATCCCCATCATCCATTGTCCGACGTGCGGTGATGTAGCGGTACCGGACGATCAACTACCGGTGAAACTACCGGAAGATGTGGTGCCGGATGGCGCCGGTTCGCCGCTGGCGAAGATGCCGGAATTCTACCAGTGCGCCTGCCCGCAATGCGGCGGCAAGGCGCGGCGCGAGACCGACACCATGGACACCTTCGTGGAATCGTCCTGGTATTACGCGCGCTACGCCAGTCCGCAATGCGATACCGGCATGGTGGACAAGGCGGCTGCACAACAATGGCTGCCGGTGGATCAATACATCGGCGGCATTGAGCACGCCATTCTGCACCTCTTATATGCGCGTTTCTTTCACAAGCTGATGCGCGATGAAGGGGTGTTTGGCTCTTCCCCCTCTCCCCAACCCTCCCCCGCGAGGGGGGAGGGGGCAAACGAGGCGCTGCGCGCATTTAACCCCTTGGATGAACCGTTTAAGAATCTGCTGACGCAAGGCATGGTGATCGCGCCGACGTTCTACCGCGAGGATGTTTCCGGCAAGAAGCTATGGATCAATCCATCTGAAGTTGATGTCAAAACCGATGACCGCAGCCGCCCCGTCGGCGCGACACTGAAGGCCGACGGCCAGCTCGTCATCATCGGCGGCACGGAAAAGATGGCGAAATCGAAGAACAACGGTGTTGACCCGCAGGCCATCATCGATGCCTACGGTGCCGACACCGCGCGCCTGTTCATGATGTTCGCCGCCCCGCCCGACCAGCAACTGGAATGGTCGGATGCGGGTGTGGAAGGTTCGTTCCGCTTTTTGCGTAGAGTCTGGAATTTCGGGATGCGATTTAAGGAAGGTGGCGGTCCCGTAATTGCCCCACACTTGCTTCAAGCGACGCGCTTCGAAATTCATTCTGTTCTGAAGCAGGCCAACTATGACATGGTCAAGCATCAATTCAACACTGTTGCCTCGGCAGCAATGAAGATTCTGAATGCTCTGGATCGCCTTGCTGGCGTTGACGACAAAGTCGTGCGTGAAGGATTTTCGATATTGTTGCGCCTGCTCTCGCCCATCACGCCGCACATCGCACAAACCCTGTGGAAAGAACTCGGTTACGGCGACGATATCCTTGAATCGCCATGGCCCGAAGTGGACGAAACCGCGCTGGAGCAGGACGAGATCGAACTGGTGATCCAGGTGAACGGCAAGCTGCGAGGTAGCCTGCGTATAGCCAAAGATGCCGATAAATCAGCCATCGAGCAACTCGCGCTGGCGCACGAGGCGGTGCAGAAACATCTGGCAGGTACAATGCCAAAGAAAATCATCATTGTGCCGGGGCGTTTGATTAACGTTGTTGCGTAGGGCGGGAAAGCGTAGCGCCTTCCGCCGCATGGATTCTAGCAGCCTGTCGGATAACGCTGCGCTCATCCGACCTACAAAGACCACCACCTTTTTTGGCTCCGGCTTGTCCGGCTTAAAGCGTAAACGTCACCCGGGCACTCCGCCCCATGCTTTATAATTTTTCCGGTTCATCCGGCTTGGGAATATAACTATGCGCACATTACTGATACTGACCGTCCTGTTGCTGACCGCCTGCGGCTTCCACCTGCGCGGACAGGCGGGCATGCCGTTCAAGACGTTGTATCTGGATGCACCCAATTCCAACACACCCTTTGTCAATGATCTGCGCCGTAATCTGGAGGCGAACAAGGTCAAGCTGGTCGGTTCCGCCGAACAGGCCGATGTGATACTCAACATCGTCAGCGAGCTACCGGATAAACAGATTCTCACGCTGGGCGGAAGCGGGCGCGTGAACGAATTCGAGTTGCGCTACCGCGTGTCGCTGCGCGCCTATGATCTCAAGGGGATGGACTGGATACCCGCCGAGGAAATGATGCTGCGCCGCGATTACAGCTATGACGACACCAAAATTCTTGCCAAAGAGCAGGAGGAAATGTTGCTCTACCAAAGCATGATTTCCGATATGGTGCAGCAAGTCGTGCGCCGCTTGAGCCGCGCTAAACCTATACCGCAATAACCCATGCCCATCACCAGCGACGACCTGCCGCGCCATCTCGCCTCCGGGCTCAAACCGTTGTACGTGGTGTATGGCGATGCGATGCTGCTGGCGATTGAGGCGGCAGACAGCATCCGCGCCGCAGCCCGTGCCGCCGGATACAGCGAGCGCGAGACCTTTGTGGCCGAACAGCATTTCAAGTGGGGCGAATTGCGTGGCAGCGCGCAAAGCCTGTCGCTGTTTGCCGAGCGCAAGGTGGTGGATTTGCGCATCCCGTCCGGCAAGCCCGGCTTGGAAGGCGGTAAGGCGCTGCAAGATTACTGCGCCAACTTGAGCCCCGATGTGCTCACGTTAATCTCACTGCCCAAGTTGGACAAGACCGCGCAAAAGAGCCAATGGTTCAGCGTGCTGGAGCGGCATGGCGTGATGGTGACCGCCGATGATATTCCGCGCAATGCCTTGCCGCGCTGGATCGCCGGGCGGCTGAAACGTCAGGGACAGGCTGCAGACAATGTCACGCTGGAATTCCTGGCCGACCGTTGCGAGGGCAATTTGCTCGCCGCATTTCAGGAAATCCAGAAACTCGCGCTGCTGTTCCCCGCCGGCACACTATCGTTCGAGCAGGTCAAGGATGCGGTGATGGATGTGGCGCGCTATGATATTTTCAAACTTGCTGAAGCCATGCTGAACGGCGACACAGCGCGTTTCACGCGCATCCTCGAAGGCCTGCGTGCCGAAGGAACCGCCACGGTGCTGGTGCTATGGTCGATCAGCGAGGAAATACGCACGCTGGGCAAGGTGCTGCAAGCCACGCAACGCGGCGGCAACCTCGGCAATGCGTTGCGCGATGCGCGGGTGTGGGGCGCGAAGCAGGGATTGATCGAAAATGCGGCGCGCCGCCTGAAGTTTCCGCACATCGAGCGCGCCATGCAACAGGCGGCACGGCTGGACAAGACCATCAAGGGCCTGCGCCAGGGCGACGTGTGGGATGAATTGC
>CAZMWC010000141.1:0-5909 GCA_964569805.1 uncultured Gallionella sp. | reverse complement strand
CGTGTTTGGGGTAATACCCCAACGGGGGTTCGAATCCCCCCCTCTCCGCCATACATACGGTAGCCGCACACCAGCAAAAACCAACGCAGGCAATCCATTCCAGCGCTTTTCTGCTTTCCCCAATAAGCCGAAAACAGCCCAGAGAAAGCTATTTCGGCCTCTGTTCGGTATGATTTATCGTCAAGCAGTGTAGCGTTCCAGCGAGGCTGGATAGCATGATTGTTGGTGAGGGAGAAACGTCGCCCCGATTTGATGATGCAAGGCCAATGCCGTTTCCGGATACAAACCCGCGCTGCGGACGATCATCCGTTCAATCGCCTTGCGGCTGCCGCACCGGCAACCACACCCTGAAGGTGGTGCCCTTGCCTACCTCGCTTTGCACTTCGATCCGCCCATGATGCTTCTCAACGATGCCGTAGGACAGCGACAGCCCCAGTCCCGTCCCCTTGCCGATCGGCTTGGTGGTGAAGAACGGGTCGAATATCTTTTGCAAATTCTCGGGGGCGATGCCATCCCCGGTGTCGGCGATGTCCACCCAGACCTCATCTCCCTCTCTGCCGGTGCGGATGGTGATGGTGCCGCGCTCCTCGATGGCGTGGGCGGCGTTCACCAGCAGGTTCATGAACACCTGGTTCAGTTGCGAGGCCAGACATTCGATTTCGGGTATCTCTCCGTACTGCTTGACCACATCGGCCTTGTATTTGATCTCGTTGTTGACGATGCTCAGGGTGCTGTCCAGGCCGCTGCGTAGATCGGCAAAGTTCCATTCGTCGGAGGTATCCGCATGCGAGAAGTCTTTCAAATTTTGCACGATCGTCTTGACGCGGGTGATGCCGTCCTTCGATTCGTCCATCAACGCGCGCAGATCCGTTTTCAGAAAGGCGAAGTCCAGTTTCTTTCTGGCTTCCTGTAACCGGCCACGCACTTCCGGGTCGGCGATCGCGCCCTCTGCCTGCTCATATAGATCGATCATGCCGAAAGTGTCCTGCACGTATTTTTCCAGTGTGCCCAGGTTGGAATAGACGTAACCGATCGGGTTGTTGATCTCGTGCGCCACGCCCGCCGCCAGCTGGCCGATTGAGGCCATCTTCTCAGATTGCAGCAACTGGTTGTGCGCGGCTTCCAGCTTCCCGATCAGCAGGCGCTGTTCTTCCTGTTTCTTCTGCAACGCCATATCGATGCGCTGGCGTTCCGCCAGTTCGTTGCGCAATCCGGCATTGGTATCGGTCAACTCCTTCGACATCAGGTCGAGGGAGCGCTCGATCAGCAGGCGGTCGGTATCGGCGCTGTTATATGCCTCATCCACGGCAGCGACGAACGCCGCCAGTTCCGGCGGCAGCGTCGCGGGTTCGCCGAGGAACCTCCTGATCTGGCGTTCGAGCAGCCTGTGCATGGTTTAACGCTCGGAGAAAGTGGTGATCGTCATGGTCTGGTTGTGCAACTCGCACTTGGTGATGGGGCCGTGCGGGCAGATTTCGCCGTAGGAATAGAAGCCGGCCAGCGCCGTGTCCGGCCCCAGCACGTTGCGCACGCTTTCCACCTCTTCCTCGATCCGCTGCTTCAGCACCAGCTTGCGCCCCACGCAACTGATGAGCAAAGCCAACTCCGGATTGACCGAGCCGAGCGTTTCATATCCGGCATGCGCCGCACCTGCCGCGCCGTCGATGAGGCGGTCGAAATTGGCCTTCATCAGACGGGCATAGCTGCCCTCGGGCATGTCGCCGGCGAAGGTCATGCTCTGATCGTCCTCGTTGACGCTCAACACGGTGCGCACCAGGCTGTATTCCCCCTCGCCGCTACGCAAGGCCAGCGGGAACAGCAGCGCCGTGGCCGGCAACCCGGCGGCGTGTTCGCCAAGATATTCCTTGTACAGTGCCAGCGCCGAGCGTCCATCCAACTCGTACAGGACATTGCCGTTCGAGCGCGTGATCAGGCGTTCCGCGCCGAAAGAATCCCAGCCACCAAGGGAGCCATAACCGACCTTGAGACGGTCGCCGTAGAAACCCAGCGCGGCGATCGTTCCTTCGGCGGGCGCAGCGTCGGCGCAGACCAGGGTATGTTTGAAATTAGCGCCGTCCCCGGCCAGTCCGCCGGTCACAGCCACGCTTTCCGGCAGGTTCTCGCGCAGGCCGCGCGCCAGATCGGTGCCGTTAACCTTCAGTCCGTCCGAGAACACCAGTACGTGCACCAGCTGTTCGGGCGGAAGCGCCTGCGCCAGGCGTTTGCCCGCCTCCAGGCTGTCGCCGTCCGCACCGATGACCGCATGCACCAGCTTGAGTCCGGTATGCTCGAAACGCACCGCCGTCGCGACGAGGGAATCGTCGCGCACGCGGGTGCCGCAAATCTCGCCCGACGTGGAACAGCCGACCACCGGCGCGCCGGGATAACGCGCGCGAACCTCTTCCATGCGCGCGGTGTCACCCAGAATATGGCCTGCCCCGAAAACCAGCACCAGCGACGCGTTCCCATCGACGGAGGCCGCCGACTCCTTTTGCCAGCCTGCGCCAGCCGTCCAGTATTGCTGTTCAATTATCATGATGCGCTCCCCATGTTGGTTAACCCCGGGTAACTACTCAGGTACAACCGTCTTTCACCCTCTCCCCTTGCGGGAGAGGGGATTGTGTTTGTGGATATTTTGAGCATATCGCTTCGACCTGAGTAGTTACGAAAAAACTGCGTTATGCCGGGCTTATGGATTATTTGGCCTGTACATAAACACTTAAACTATCCCCCATCGCCTTTTCATAACCGCACAACAGGTTGATCAGCTTCTCGTCCAGTACGTGCCCGCACGACAACAGCAGAATGCCGTCTTTCGCCGCCAGATCGCGGGCGATGGTCATCCCGGCCCTGAGCTGTGCGGTACCGAGTTTCGATTCGCGTCCGGCAGTCTTGACGGGGGCCAGGCCAAGCAACTTGACGAAGGCATCGACCACAGCCGGGTCATAGCGCCTGCCACGGCTGCCGACCAGATAGGCCGCCGCATCGGCCGGGCTCAAGCGCTTGGGCTGCAGCATACCCGCCTGCAACGCATCGTAATCGCCGACAACCGCCAGGATGCGCGCCCCAAGCGGGATTTCGAGGCCGCTCAGATGATCCGGATGCCCGCCGCCATTGAACTGCTCATGCTGGTGCCGGATGAGTTTGGCCGCACCCTCCAGTTGTTCCATCGACATCAACGCCGCCTGTCCCTGAATCGGGTGTTTGGTAACCAGCGCCATTTCCTCGGAATCCAGATTGGACAAAGGCTTGGACAGCAGGCGGTCGGGCAGGCTCATCTTGCCCAGGTCTTTCAACAGGGTCGCGAACACCACGTCCTGCACCTCGGCTTCGCTCATTCCCAATTGTTGCGCCAGCTTGCGTGCGTTCTCGCCCACCCGTTTGGACTGCCCGGCCAGCACGCCGCCGCTGCGCATCTCGATCAGGCTGGAAAAAGCGCGGATCGAAGCCATGAAACCTTTCTTCAGCCGCTCGTGCGCCATCTCCAGAAAACCCATGGTTTGCCGCAACTCTTCGGTGCGCTCGCGCACCTTATTTTCGAGGTTGGCATTCAGATCCTTCAACTCCTCGTTCTGAACGCGCGTCAGTTCCTCGAGGCGCGCCTTTTCATGCTCCAGCGCGCGCCGCTCCAGCGCCTGGCGCACGGTGATAACGATGTCGTTGTCCTCCCACGGTTTGGAAACATAGCGGTATATCTGCCCCTTGTTGATCGCCTCTATGGTCGAGCCAATGTCCGCATAGCCGGTAAGCAGGATGCGCACCGCATCCGGCCAGTTCCGGCGCACCTGCTCCAGGAATTGCGCGCCGTTCATGGCCGGCATGCGCATGTCGGAAATCACCAGATCCACCTTTTCCCGCGCCATCACCTCCAGCCCCTCCGCCCCGCTCTCCGCAGTGAAGATACGGTAGCCGGAGGGACGGAACACGCGTTTGAGCGAGGAAAGAATGTTCGCTTCATCGTCCACGAACAGCAGGGTGGCGGGCAATGCGGCATTCTGTTCGACAGGTGCATTTTCCATTTCCATCGTTACTCCTGAACTTGATGTTTGACCGGCAGCCACAGGGTGAAAGCCGTGCCCTTGCCGACCTCGCTTTGCACCTCGATGCGGCCGTTATGTTTTCGCATGATGCCGAAGGACAGCGACAGGCCGAGCCCCGTTCCCTGACCGATCGGCTTGGTGGTAAAGAACGGGTCGAAGATTTTCTTGAGGTGCTCCGGCGCGATGCCCTTGCCGGTATCCGCCACTTCCACCCATACCTCGTCGCCCTGTTGCCCGGTGCGAACCGTGATCGTGCCACGCCCTTCGATGGCGTGCGCCGCGTTGACCAGCAGGTTCATGAACACCTGGTTGAGCTGCGAGGGCAGGCATTCCACGTCGGGAATGTCGCCGTATTCCCTGACCACCTCGGCCTTGTATTTGATTTCGTTGTTGACGATGTTCAGCGTGCTGTCCAGCCCCTTGCGCAGGTCGGCGAAATGCCATTCGTCGGTGGTATCCACATGCGAGAAATCCTTCAGGTTCTGCACGATATTCTTGACGCGGGTGATGCCGTCCCTGGACTCGTTCATCAATGCGCCCAGGTCTTCCTTGAGGAACGCAATATCCAGTTTCTCCCGCGCTGCCTTGAGCCGTGCGCGCACCGCTTCATCGGCTATCGCACCTTCCGCCTGCTCGTAGCTGTCTATCATGCTGAATACGTCCTGCACATATTTTTCCAGCGAGCCCAGATTGGAATACACAAATCCGATCGGGTTGTTGATCTCGTGCGCCACGCCCGCCGCCAGTTGCCCGATCGAAGCCATCTTGTCCGATTGCAGCATGTAGGCTTGTGCATCTTCGAGTTCGCGGTTCAGCTTTTGCATCGCCTCATAGTTGCTGCGCTGCTCCTGATAAGCCGCCTTGCGCCCTTCGATGTTGCGCACGATGGAAACCAGCACTTCCTTGCCGCTGTTCCCCACTACCAGCTTCAATATAAGCTCCACGTAGAACCGGCTGCCGTCCTTGCGCCGATACTCGCTATCCAGCGTTATATCCATGCCGCCGTCCGAGCGCAACGCGGCGACCAACCCGCCGTCCGCCAGAAAGGGCATGTATTCATCCATCTGTTGCAACGGCATCCGCAGCAATTCTTCTTTGCCAAATCCAAACCAGGTCTCGGCGCTATGGTTCAGGTAGATCATGCGCAGCGTGTCGGCATCGAAGATGAAGATGGCTTCCTGCGAACGATCCAGTACGCTCTTGAAATAAAGGAGCTTGTTCATGATCTGCTTGCGCGCCAACGCATCGGCCTCGAGCGAGCGCTTGGCTTGCTCCAGCTCCGCAGTCCTTTCCTTCACGCGCATTTCCAGTTCCGTTTTGCTTTGTGCGAGCGCCTCCTCGATTTGCTTGATCCGGGTAATCTCGGTGCGTACCATGATGTATTGGCATGGCAGACCGTTCTTGTCCAGAGTCGGGACGATGGTGGTTTCACCCCAGTACAGTCCGCCATCCTTGTTGCGGTTGCAAACCTCGCCATGCCAAGTATGTCCGCCGGATATAGTCCCCCATAACTCCTCGAAGAAATTCGCGTCATGCGCACCCGACTTGAGGATACGGTGATTCTGCCCGATCAGTTCATCCCGCGAGTATCGGCTGATCTGGCAGAACCTGTCGTTCACATAAGTGATCTTGCCGCTCGCATCGGCCACGCTGACGATAGCGTGCTGGTCAAGCACTTCCTTAAACATGGTTAAATCCGGCACGGTTTGTTGCGTATCATTCATGCATGTCCCGATCTCGTTAACGATTGCTCACACTTTGCGCGGTTGATCATGCCTGCTCGTCATGCGGCTGCACAATGGGCAACCACACTCTGAAAGCCGTGCCCTTGCCGACCTCGCTTTGCACCTCGATGCGGCCGTTATGTTT
>CAZMWC010000140.1:0-5955 GCA_964569805.1 uncultured Gallionella sp. | reverse complement strand
AGGTGCTGGCCGACCACATCCGCGCCTGTTCCTTCCTGATCGCCGACGGCGTGATTCCCGGCAACGAAGGTCGCGGCTATGTGCTGCGCCGCATCGTCCGCCGCGCCATCCGCCACGGTTACAAGCTGGGTGCGCGCGAGGCGTTCTTCTACAGGATGGTGCCTGATCTGGCGGAGCAGATGGGTGTTGCATATCCCGAGTTGGTCAAGGAACAGGTGCGCGTGAAGGGCATTCTCAAGCAGGAAGAGGAGCGCTTCTTCGCAACTATCGAACACGGCATGGCGATACTCGAAGCTGATTTGGCGGAGATGGCAAAAACAGGCGGCAAGGTATTCAACGGTGAGACCGCATTCAAGCTACACGATACCTATGGCTTCCCGCTCGACTTGACGCAGGATGTGTGCCGCGAACATGGCGTGACGGTTGACGTTGCCGCTTTCGACAAGGCGATGGCGCATCAGAAGGAACAGGCGCGCGCGGCAGGCAAGTTCAAGATGGCGGCGAACCTTGAGTACGACGGCCCGGCGACCACTTTCCACGGCTACGACACGTTGGAACACAAGGGCAATATCCTCGCGCTATACAAGGACGGCACATCGGTCAACGAGTTGAACGAAGGCGAGATGGGCGTAGCCGTACTCGACGAAACACCGTTCTATGCCGAGTCCGGCGGACAGGTCGGCGACAGCGGCGAACTGCGCAGCGTACATGGCATTTTCGCGGTGGAGGACACGCAGAAGATACAAGCTGCGGTGTTCGGTCACCACGGTGTGGTGAAGACCGGCAAGTTGACTGTGGGTAATGGTGTGACAGCCAGAGTGGATATCACGGCACGCAGTCACACGGTGCGCAACCACTCGGCCACCCACCTGATGCACAAGGCGTTGCGCGAGGTGCTGGGCACACATGTGCAGCAGAAAGGTTCGCAGGTGGATGCCGACAAGACGCGCTTCGACTTCGTGCATACGCAGCCGATGTCCGACGCGGAAATCCGCAGGGTGGAGGCCATCGTGAATGCCGAGATTCTGGCGAACGCCGAATGTCAGTCGCGCGTGATGGCGATTGACGATGCGCAGAAGACCGGCGCGATGATGCTGTTCGGCGAAAAATACGGCGACGTGGTGCGCGTGCTGAACATCGGTTCGTCCATCGAGCTGTGCGGCGGCACGCACGTGCAGCGCACCGGCGACATCGGCTTGTTCAAGATCGTGACCGAGGGCGGCGTGGCGGCAGGCGTACGGCGCGTCGAGGCGGTCACCGGCGAAGGGGCGCTGGCGCTGGTGCAACAGCATGAACAGCAGTTGCAGCAGGTGGCCGATGCGGTGAAATCGCAACCGCAGGAAGCGGCGGCGCGCATCGCTCAAATACTCGACAACGTGAGGTCGCTGGAAAAAGAGCTGGCCGCATTGAAATCAAAACTCGCTTCCGCCCAAGGTGATGAGTTGCTGGCACAGGCACAGGATGTCAACGGCATGAAGGTGTTGGCCGCCCAACTGGAGGGCGCGGACGCGGCGGTGCTGCGCGAGACACTGGATAAACTGAAAGACAAACTCAAAACTGCCGTGATTTTATTGGCTGCGGTCAATGATGGAAAAGTGAGCCTGATCGCGGGCGTGACGGCGGATGCCACTGCAAAAGTGAAAGCGGGCGAGTTGGTTAACTTCGTCGCGCAGCAGGTCGGCGGCAAGGGCGGCGGCAGGCCGGATATGGCGCAGGCGGGCGGCACTCAGCCGGAGCATCTGCCCGCGGCACTGGGTTCGGTGGCAGGCTGGGTCAAGGCTCGCACATAAGGGGGAGACTGGTGAACGCGGCTTCTGGTGAGGTATTGCAAAGATACAACGTGTTGCTGATCGAGGATGACCCGTTGGCAACCGATATGGCGCACCTTGCCGTGGCCGAATGTTGTCAAGAGATTGGCTTGACGGTAGTGGGATGCGGCGCGGCGACGCTGGAGTGGTTGAGCGACAGTGCCGCAAAAAAGGAGCCGATGCCGCACATCATCCTGCTGGACTTGAAGTTTCCGAAACTGGAAGGCTTGGCGGTATTGCGCAAACTACGCATCCATGCCGCCACGCG
Source organism: uncultured Gallionella sp. (assembly GCA_964569805.1). GTDB lineage: Bacteria > Pseudomonadota > Gammaproteobacteria > Burkholderiales > Gallionellaceae > Gallionella. The sequence continues at coordinate 3,879 of CAZMWC010000140.1, read as the reverse complement.
TGACATACCTGTCGTGGCGTTTTCCACCGAATATACCCAGGCGGACGTGCAGATGGGCTATCGGGTCGGGGTGAACAGTTTTATCGCCAAACCGACCGATCAACAGCAATTCGCAGATATTTTCCGCGAACAGCTTGCCTATTGGTTACAGCCACGGCAGCGCCAGTTGCCCCTTGGCGCCCCTTAACAGGGTGTTGAACACCCTTGTTAAGGGGTGGTTCGGCGGGGGCTAAAACGGTAACGCCAGATGCGCTGCCGCATTTTGAAACATGCGGCGGAAGTCGTTCTGGATGCGCTGCAAGGCTTGCTCATTGTCCGCTTCAAAACGCAGCACGACCACCGGCGTAGTGTTGCTGGGGCGCGCCAGCCCGAAACCATCGGCATACTCCACGCGCAGCCCGTCCAGAGTGATGATCTCTTTTGCATCGGGAAATTTCGCAGTGTGTTGCAGCTGTGCGATCAGGGCATGATTCTCGCCCTCGGCGGTGTGAATGTGCAGCTCCGGTGTACAGACCGCATCCGGCAGTGCATTCAGCACGGCACTCGGGTCGGCGATCTTGCTCAATATCTCCAGCAGGCGCGCTCCTGTATAGAGGCCGTCATCAAAACCATACCAGCGCTCCTTGAAAAACATATGGCCGCTCATCTCGCCAGCCAGCAGCGCGCCGGTTTCGCGCATCTTGGCTTTGACCAGAGAATGCCCGGTTTTCCATAACGTCGGTTTGCCGCCGTGCGAGCGTATCCAGCCGAACAGGTTGCGCGTGGATTTGACATCGAAAATGATTTCCGCGCCCGGATTGCGGCTCAATACGTCGGCGGCGAACAGCATCAACTGGCGGTCGGGATAGATGATCCTGCCGTCTTTCGTGACGACACCGAGGCGGTCGCCATCGCCGTCAAACGCCAGCCCCAACTCGCTGTCGTTGTCGCGCAGCGCCGCGATCAAATCTTGCAAATTTTCCGGTTGCGACGGGTCGGGATGATGGTTGGGGAAATGCCCGTCCACTTCGCAATACATCTCTTGAACGGCGCAGCCCAACTGGCGATACAAGTTGGCGGCGTAATCGCCCGCCACGCCGTTGCCGCAATCCACGGTGATGCGCATGGGGCGCGCCAGCTTGATATCGGAGACGATGCGTGCGATATAGTCCGCGCTGATATCGCTCTGTGTGTAGCTGCCCGATCCGTGCGCCAGATCGTTTTGTTCGATGCGTGAGCGCAGCTTTTGTATTGTTTCTCCCGATAGCGTTTCTCCCGCCAGCACCATTTTCAGGCCGTTGTAGTCGGGAGGGTTGTGGCTGCCGGTAAGCATCACCGCGCAGTTGGTCTGGAGTTGATAGGCGGCGAAATACACCATCGGCGTGGCAACACGCCCCACGTCGATCACATTGATGCCGCTTTTCTGGATGCCGCGCGCCAGGGCAGCAATCAGTTCCGGGCCGGACAGGCGGCCATCGCGCCCGATAGCGATAGCCGTCTGCCCGCGCGCCGTGGCTTCCGAACCGAGAGCATGGCCGATGGCTTCAACCACTTCGGCGGTCAGCGTCTTGCCGACGATGCCGCGAATGTCATAAGCCTTGAAGATTTCTTTGGGTAAGTTTTGCAGCATGGATGGCCTCGGATTCAATTGGTAGGAGTGAGTGTGCCGCAGCTTTTCCCACACCAGATCGGGCATCAATTGCATCATGCAGTTGAAGTGCCCGAGCGGGCATTCGCGCTTGAAGCACGGGCTGCAGTCGAGATCGAGTTTGAGGATGTGCGCCTGCGCGGAGAGCGGCGGGGTGAACTGCGGGCTGCTGGAGCCGAATAGCGCGAGCATCGGTTTGTCCAGCGCGGCCGCTAGGTGCATCAGGCCGGAATCATTGCTGATAACCAGTTGCGCGCAGGATAACAGCGCGATGGCATCAGCCAGATCAGTGCTGCCGCACAAGTTGTTGCATTGCCCGCCCGCAAGCCGGTTGATCTCGTCGGCAACCGGTTTGTCTTTGCCGGAGCCGATCAGCCATACCGCAGATCCTTGCCGCTGCAGGCGCTGTGCGATCTCCGCGAAATAAGCCGCAGGCCAACGCTTGGCGGGGCCGTATTCGGCACCCGGGCAAAATACCGCGACGGGTCGATCCAGCGTCAGGCCGAGCTTGTGCAGGCAAGCAGCGCGCTGCTCTGCGGAAACGGTTAATTTTGGATTTGCCAGCGGGCGCGGGATTTCGCCTTGCGCATCTGCGGAAGGGTCGCTACACAGTAGTGGGGTACCCACCGGCGTACTCCTTGCGGGTGCCTCGGCAAGTTGCGCGAAACGCTCCACCATCAGCGGCAGCGCGGCCTTGTCCAGTTTGCGCGCATCATTGAGCAGGCCGTAGCGCATCTCGCCAATAAATCCGGTGCGTAGCGGGATGTGCGCAAAAAAGGGAACCAGTGCGGACTTGAATGAGTTTGGCAGTACGATGGCCTGATCGTAGCCTGACGTGCGCAACTGTTTGCCCAGCCGGTGGCGCGCAACGAGTTGCAGCGCGCCATGCGGGAAAGGATTGGTGATGACATCATCCACTTCCGGCATCAGGCGCAACAGCTTTTCTGTCCATGCCGGAGCCAGCACATCGATACGGCAGCCGGGATGGCGTTGCCTGATACGCGCCAGCATCGGCTGCATCAACATGCAGTCGCCGACCCAGCTGGGTGCGATGACGAGGATTTTTATCATGGGTCAAGTCGCAGATTGGGTGGGGCGATACCCACCTTACATGCTAATGATGCCCCTTGGGCAGCTCACCCTTGAAACGGTACAGTGTGCTGCAATACGGGCAGCGCACTTCGCCGCCGTGGTTGAGCGGAATGTTTACTTTCGGGTGCGCATTCCACAAGTCCATGCCCGGCATCGGGCAGGTCAGCGGCAACTGATGTGCCGTTACTTCGATATAACGCTGGGTGATGCCCTGATTGCTCATGATGTACTCCCTAAACGTAGTCCAGCCAGCCGGTATGTTGCGGATGCTTTCCCGCCACACAATCGAAGAATGCCTGCTGCAGTTTGGTGGTAATCGGGCCGCGTGAACCGCAGCCGATGGTGCGCTGGTCGAGTTCGCGGATCGGGGTCACTTCGGCGGCAGTGCCGGTGAAGAAGGCTTCTTCGGCGCAATAGATCTCATCGCGCGTGATGCGCTTTTCGATCACTTCGATACCCATTTCTTTGGCCAGCGTGATAACGGAATCGCGCGTGATGCCTTCGAGGCAAGAGGTCAGGTCGGGCGTGTACAGCTTGCCTTTTTTGACGATAAAAATGTTCTCTCCCGCCCCTTCCGCAACGTAGCCGTCCACATCCAGCAACAGGGCCTCGTCGTAGTTGTCGTTGGCGGCTTCCTGATGCGCCAGGATGGAATTGGCATAGGTGGTCACCGATTTGGCGCGGCACATGTTCACGTTGACATGATGGCGGGTGAAACTGGAAGTCTTGATGCGGATGCCCTTTTGCATCCCTTCATCGCCCAGATACGCGCCCCACGGCCAGGCGGCGATGGCGACATGGGTGGATAGTGTTGTTGCGGAAATGCCCATCGCTTCAGAGCCGTAAAAGCAGATCGGGCGGATATAGCAGGATTCCAGCTTGTTGACCCGCACCACTTCGCGGTGCGCTTCCAGAACGGTCGCCTTGTCATAGGGCATCTTCATTTGGAAGATATGTGCGGAATTGAACAGCCTGTCGGTGTGCTCCTGTAAACGGAAGATTGCCGTACCTTTTTCGGCTTTATAGGCGCGCACACCCTCGAACACACCCATGCCGTAATGCAGGGTATGGGTCAAAACGTGGGTGGTGGCATCGCGCCAGGGCACAAGCTTGCCGTCATACCAGATAAAACCGTCGCGGTCAGACATCGACATAATGGG
>CAZMWC010000139.1:0-6010 GCA_964569805.1 uncultured Gallionella sp. | reverse complement strand
TACGACAGCCAAGTCATTGGTTACCGCGAGGGGAGAGGGGGTTGTTATACCCCGGCGAAATTACTTGTTTACCGCAAATTTACCAACGGCTTGAACCCCAGCTTCCCCGCCAGACTCTCCGCGCTGCCGCGCGCTTCGTTCTGGCTGGCGTAGGGGCCGACATGCACCCGTACCAGCCCGCCTTTCAGGTATACGCTGATCTGCTTGCCGATATCGCCGAGTTCATTGCGCATTTTCGCTATAAAACTCTCTGCCGCGTCCCGTGATTTGAACGCGCCCAGTTGCAAATAAATATTGCCGCCTGCGGCTGCTGTCGCGCTTGCGGCAGGCGCTTCGCTCTTGCTTGGCGGTTCGGATTTTTCCAGTGGCTTGATTTCAACGGTATCGGTTTTTGCGATTACATTGGCGCTGGTGTTTGCGGTCAGACTTTCGATTTCCACTTCCGCGCTGCCATTGCCGATGTAACCGAGCTTATACGCGGCGGTGTAGGACAGATCCATCACGCGCTCATGCAGGAATGGGCCGCGATCATTGATACGCACTACCACCGACTTTTGAGTGGCGACATTGGTGACGCGGGCATAGCTCGGAATCGGCAAAGTGGGATGCGCTGCGGTCATGGCATACATGTCATACACCTCGCCGCTGGAGGTGCGTTGACCGTGGAATTTTTTGCCGTACCATGAGGCAATACCGCGTTCTTTTAATTTCCCCGGGACGGTTGTCGGTGTATAGGTCTTGCCCAGCGCAACGTAAGGGCGGTTGGCATAACGGTGCAGCGGTTCATTCACCGGCACGGCATCGGGAATCTCATTGATATTGGCCGGGGCATCGGTGCCCGGGCCATCACCGGCAAGATAGCCGCCGGTGCCAGCTGCGCGATCTCCAGCCGGGGCGGGTGTGTCGTGTGGCGCTTCCACCTTGCGTTGTGGCGCGCTACCGCAAGCGACCAGTATCAGGGTTGCCAATACCAAGATCACCATTTGCTTGCTCATGCGTTCTCCTATGTTTTAACCAGTTTTTTGTGTGTCTCGATGCTCATCAGCATACCAAAACCCAGCAGCAGGGTCAGCATTGATGTGCCGCCGTAGCTTAGCAGGGGCAACGGTACGCCAACCACCGGCAGGATACCGCTGACCATACCCATATTGACGAATGTATAAGTGGCGAAGGTTAGCGTGATCGATCCAGCCATCAGGCGCGTGAAGTAGGTGGATGCGTTGGCGGTGATGATGAAACCGCGCCCAATTACAAAAAGGTACAGCGACAGTAGCAGGATATTACCGAGCAGGCCAAACTCTTCCGAATATACCGCAAAGATGAAATCGGTAGTGCGCTCGGGCAAAAAATCGAGGTGGGTCTGGGTGCCCTGCAGATAACCCTTGCCGTGAATGCCACCCGACCCCACGGCAATCATGCTCTGAATGGTGTGATAACCCTTGCCAAGCGCGTCTTGCGAAGGGTCGAACAACATCAGGATGCGGTGCCGTTGATAGTCATGCAGCATCGACCATAGCAACGGTGCGCTGGCAAGTGCCGCAACGAACAACCCGCCGATCACGCGCCAGCTCAACCCGGCCAGAAACAATACGTAGAAACCGCTGGCAGAGATCAATAATGCCGTTCCGAGGTCAGGCTGGCGCGCTATCAACGCCACCGGCATGAGTAGTAGCAAGGTGGCAATAAAATAATTTTTCAGCGTCAATGTGGCTTCGTGCTTCTCAAAGTACCACGCCATCATCAACGGCACGCCGATTTTCATCAGTTCGGACGGCTGGATGGTGGCGACACCCAGATTCAGCCAGCGCCGGGCACCATGGCTGATCTCGCCAAACAGCGCCACACCGATCAACAAAGCCATGCCCAAAAAATAGATGGGCACGGCAGTGCGCATCAGATAGTGCAGCGGCAGATTGGCTATCACCCACATGCAAGCCAGCGCCACCACGATGTTGGCGCCTTGCCCTGAAACACGAACCCAGTTGCCCTCGCTGGCGCTATATAGAATCGTCAGGCTGAGCAGCATCAGCAAACTGATACCAAGCAGCAGGAGCCAATCAAGGTGCATGGTGAAGCGTTGCCAGAGTTGTTGTCTAGTCATGCTGTTCTTCCGCGTCTTGTACTACATCCGGCAAGGGCTGAGGCACTTTGCCGAGCAGATAATAGTCCATCACTTTGCGCGCGATCGGAGCCGCTGTGCCACCGCCATGGCCGCCATTTTCGGCCAGGACTATCAGTGCGATTTTGGGTTTTTCGGCAGGCGCAAAGGCAATGAACCAGGCATGATCGCGATGCCGCTCGTCAAGTTTGCTGGCATCATACTTTTCCCCCTGTTTCATGCCGATTACCTGCGCGGTCCCGGTTTTGCCGGCGATGCGATAGGGCGCACCCGCCGAAGCCTGTGCCGCAGTGCCCCCAGGTTGTGTGACAGCCACCATTGCTCGTTTTACCAGATCAAGATGCTCGGGGTTAATCTTGAGGTCGAATGCAGGCTGGTTTTCAAGCAGGCGGTTTTCATGGCTGACCGAGTTGCGCACCTCCCTGACCAGATGTGGGCGGTAAGCTACGCCATCATTCGCCAGTGTTGCAGTCGCAAGAGCCAGTTGCATTGGTGTTACCAGATTGTAGCCTTGCCCGATGCCTACCGACACCGTATCGCCTGCATACCATTTCTGCTGGTAACGTTTCGCTTTCCATTCTTGCGAGGGCAACAATCCGGATGTCTCGCCTCCCAGATCAATACCGGTTTTTTTGCCGAAACCGAAGCGTGACAAAAAATTGAAGATATTGTCGATGCCCAGTTCGGTGGCTAACCCGTAGTAATAGGTGTCGCACGAGATGACGATAGATTTGAACATATCCACGCTGCCGTGCCCGCCCACTTTCCAGTCACGGTACTGATGGCTGCTGCCGGGCAGGGTGAAATAGCCCGGATCGCTGATGGTGTGGCCGGGTGCGCGTGTGTTGTAGTGCAAGCCGGTCAGCGCCATGAATGGTTTGATGGTGGAACCGGGCGGGTATTGGCCGCGCAGCGCGCGATTATTGAGCGGTGTATCCGGTGAATTATTAAGCTCTTCCCAGTTCTGTGGGTCGATACCGTCGATGAACAGACTGGGGTCATAGCCCGGCTTGCTGACGAAGGCCAGCACTTCACCATTGTTCGGATCAATGGCCACCAGTGCGCCGCGATAGTTGCCGAATGATTGCACGGCGATTTCCTGCAGCTTGGCATCGATACTAAGCACCAGCGTGTTGCCGGATACCGGCGGCTTGCGCGACAGCATCCGTACTGCCCGCCCACCGGAGTCCACCTCGACCTGCTCCACGCCGGTGGCGCCGTGCAACTCGCTTTCATAGCTCTGTTCCAGGCCAGTTTTGCCAATGTAGTCCGAGCCCCGGTAGTTGGCCGCCAGCTCATTTTCTTCCAGTTGTTCGACATCGGTTTGGTTGATGCGTCCGATATAGCCGATCAGGTGCGCGGTGTGTTCGCCAAACGGGTAATCACGGAATAACCGTGCTTTGATCTCGACACCGGGAAAACGGTATTGCTGGGCGGCGAAACGCGCGACCTCTTCATCCGTGAGCCGGTTGCGTATCATCAGTGTCTCGAAATTGCGCCGTTCGCCGAGCAGTTTCTTGAACCGCTTGCGGTCTTTGGGGGCGATTTCAACCAAAGTGGACAAATCGTTGATCGTGGCTTCCAGATCGGCTAGTTTGCTGGGCGTGATCTCCAGCGTGTAGCCGGAGTAATTGTGCGCCAGCACCACGCCGTTGCGATCGAGGATCAGGCCGCGGTTCGGCACGATGGGTATGACGGAGATACGGTTGCTTTCCGCCAGCGTCTGGTAATAGTCGTGTCGCACCGCTTGCAGATAAACGAAACGTGCCAGCAATATTCCGATCAATATCAGTACGAATCCGACGCTGACGATCAGCCTCAACTGGAAGTGAAAAATTTCACGCTGGTGGTTTTTTAGCTCGACGTGTTTTTTCATCGCTTGGCGGGGTGGCTCACGCGCACCTGCCGTGCCATCTGAAGCACGGTGCTGAACGGGGCCCACAACAGGGTCGAAGTCAGGCAACCGAGAAAATATGGCCACACCACATAACCGTTCACCTGCCAGTGCACCAGCACATACGCCGCATAAGTGACGGCAAAAATACCAAACACCTGGGTGGTTTGCTGGCGCAGGTCAAACATTTGCAAACGGTGATGCAGCATTACACCGCCAAAAGCGAGCAAGGTATAAGCCAACGCATGCTGGCCGAACAGGCTGGCATCGGCCACATCGGCGAGAATACCCACCGCCCAGGTCAGTCCGATGCCGATGCGTAACGGTTTGTGCATGCACCAGTACAGCATGACCAATGCAACGAAATCCGGGCGCAGCATCAGCCAGATACCCTCCCACGGCAGTCCATTCAGGAACAATGCAACCACCACGCTCAATACAATAAAAACATTGCTGACCGGGCGCTGGATTTCCGGGTTGGCGTGGGCAACATGAGGCATCAGGGCGCTCCCAATTTCTTTGCTTTGCCTTTGCTACCCTTGCCGGTATCTGTTGCCGCACGCTCCTCTGCCGGGCGCTCGGGCGGTTTGGGTAATGCCGACAGAACCAACAGGTGGCGATGTTTGTCCACACCGGCGACAGGCAGACAGGTGATGCGTGCAAACGGGTAGGCGGCATCGCGCTCGATTTTTTCCACTCGTGCGACCGGGATACCCTGCGGATAGACACCGTCGATGCCCGAGGTCACCAACTCGTCACCATTCTGGATATCGGAACTGATGGGCATGTAGCGTAACGACAAATGGCTGGTGTCACCCGCGCCGAATACGACGGTGCGCAAACCATTGCGCAGCACCTGCACCGGCACGGCATGATCCTTTTCAGTGATCAACGTCACTTCAGAAAGCCAGGGGTAGACACGCGTGATCTGCCCAATGATGCCGACATCATCCATCACCACTTGCCCTGCCAGTATATTGGCATCAGCGCCTTTGTTGATGAGTACCCGCCGTTTGAATACATCACGCTCGGCATATATGATCTCGGCAAGTTTTGCGGAAAATTCATTACGCTGCTGCAAAGCCAGCAAGTTGCGCAAGTGCAGATTCTCCTGCTGCAAAGATTGCTGTTGCGATAATTCTGCCGCGTCACGCTCATGCTGCTGATGCAGAGATTTATTTTCGTTCACCAGATCTTGTTGTGTGACGAAGAAACTGCCCGCTTGTTGCAACAGCACGCTGGGCATGGTTGCCAGCCGCTGTATCGGTGATACCAGCACAGATAGAACGCTGCGCGTAGATTCGAGATAGCGGTAGCGTGTGTCTACGAACATCAACAATAACGAGAGGACTACGAAGAATACTAGTCGGACCACCGGGCTGGGGCCGCGATTGAAAAAGCGGAAGGATTGCGTGTTATCCATGCTGGTGAGTAGTGAGTAGTAAGTGGTAAGTAGTAAGTGGTAAAAACCGTTCGACACTCGCCACTCACCACTCACTACTCACCAGATAGAATCACTCCGTCGTAAAGATGCTGGTAGATTTGTCCATGCTGTCGAGGGCGATACCGGAGCCGCGCACTACGCAGGTCAGAGGGTCGTCTGCGATCAGCACCGGCAGTCCGGTCTCTTCCATCAACAAACGATCCAGGTCGCGCAGCAGCGCGCCACCACCGGTCAGCACCATGCCCTTATTGGCGATGTCGGCACCCAGCTCGGGCGGGGTCTGTTCGAGCGCGGTCTTGACCGCGCTGACGATGCTGTTGAGCGGCTCGGTCAGCGCTTCAAGAATCTCGTTGCTGGAGATGGTAAAGCTGCGCGGCACGCCTTCTGCCAGATTGCGCCCCTTCACTTCCATTTCGCGCACTTCGCTGCCGGGGAAAGCCGAGCCGATGGTTTTTTTGATTTCCTCGGCGGTAGGTTCGCCGATCAACATACCGTAATTGCGGCGGATGTAATTGATGATCGCCTCATCGAATTTATCGCCGCCGACACGCAC
>CAZMWC010000138.1:0-6034 GCA_964569805.1 uncultured Gallionella sp. | reverse complement strand
GAAAGCAAATCCAAGGGCTACCGCAGCATCGTTCTTTTTCGCAAAGGTGAGTTGTCGTTCTTCGTATACGGTTTTTCCAAGAGCGAACTCGGCAACATCCGCGCGGATGAAGAAGCGCAGTTCAAGAAAATGGCCAAGCACGTCCTGCCCCTGACGGGCGCGCAGTTGAGTGAGTTGCTTGCAAACGGACAGTTTGAGGAGGTAGTAAAAGATGCCTAAAAAATATCGCAGCGATGCCCTCGCAGCCATCCATGAAACGATGGAGGCGCTGCATGACGTGGGCGCTATCAACAAACAAACGATGCGCGAGTTTGACGAAACCTGCCTGACACCCGTACATACGCTCAGCCCAGAGGAGATCAAAGCCCTGCGCCTGCGCGAGCACATCTCCCAGCCGGTTTTTGCGCGTTACCTGAATGTATCCAAAAACCTGGTTTCCGATTGGGAGCGCGGCGTCAAAAAACCGGGCGGCCCGGCCTTGCGTCTGCTGGCGTTGATTCAGAAAAAAGGGCTTATGGCGATTGCTTGATAGCTGTTTGGCGGCAGTGCGGTTAGATGTGTTGATGCAAGACCTGACCCCGCACCCGCACAAAAATTGCCCTGCCATGTGTATAACACCAAGTGTGATACACTGAACCGCAAACATCGGAGATTCGGCTTGAAGGTTTTCAAGAACGCGTGGTTTGGGCGCTTTGCTCGAAAAGAAAAAATCTCGGCCGATGCGCTTTGGGATGCTGTCGAACGAGCTGAAAATGGGCAGGTTGATGCGGATTTGGGCGGTGGTGTCATCAAACAACGCATCGCTCGCCCCGGAGAAGGCAAATCCAAGGGCTACCGTAGCATCGTTCTTTTTCGCAAAGGCGAACTGTCGTTCTTCGTGTACGGTTTTTCCAAGAGCGAGCTCGGCAACATCCGTGCGGATGAAGAGGCGCAGTTCAAGAAAATGGCCAAGCATGTCCTGTCCCTGACGAACGCACAGTTGAGCCAGATGGTTGCAAACGGACAGTTTGAGGAGGTAACAAAAGATGCCTAAAAAATATCGCAGCGATGCCCTCGCCGCCATCCACGAAACGATGGAGGCGCTGCATGATGTGGGTGCTGTCAACAAACAGACGATGCGCGAGTTTGACGAAACCTGCCTAATGCCCGTACATACGCTCAGCCCCGAAGAGATCAAAGCCCTGCGCCTGCGCGAGCACATCTCCCAGCCGGTTTTTGCGCGTTATCTGAACGTCTCAAAAAATCTGGTTTCCGATTGGGAGCGAGGTGTCAAAAAACCGGGCGGCCCGGCTTTGCGACTGCTGGCCTTGATCCAGAAAAAAGGGCTTATGGCGATTGCCTGAACCTTATCAGAAATTTACTTCGAACCTCCTTATCACTTGAACGTCATCGCGTGTATGGGTGACCGGCAATAGTGATGGCGCCATCAAGATGCTGGCGGCGTTTGCATTGTGCGGTGTTTTCAGGGAGCAAATAAATGACGAACCAATCTGAAAGTCGCAGTACATCTGAAGAACACCTTAAGGCTATTCGAGCGCTTTCCTTTCCAAAATTGTTGGATTTTCACGATAGCCTTCCACTTGTGCCCGTCTCAGTGCGACTAAGAAATTGCATTATGAGACCTGCTGGTGAGGGCAGGTTCCCATTTGACACAGTTGGTGATTATCTGGATGCGCGCCATGATCTTGGCAATGATGCGACTTCACAACTTATGCGCATTCCAAATTTCGGCAGAATAACTCTGAATGAGCTGCATGTGGTAATCGAGGATTCCGTTCATGCCGATGTTGCCATTGAAGCGCATGATACCGACAGCGATGTTTCGTCGATGGCAAGCGATGAAATTTTCCAGAGGAATCTGGAATGTGTTCGGGGGGTGACTTTTTCTGAGTTGCAGGAAAAAAGCGCTGTTTCAAAAAGACTTAAAAACTGCATCACGAGAGAATTGGGCAAAGACAGCTTTCCGTTTAATACTATCGGAGAATATCTCGATGCAGGCAGGGCAGCTATTCCGTTGCTGATGGAAATTCAAGATTTTGGAAAAACGACTGCGATTGAATTGCAGTCGTTAATTCAACATGCCATCGGAGGTGATTCACAATCGGCGCAATCTATTGCGCTGCATACTAAGCAATCGTGGCTTGCCGATCAACTCGAAGAAAAATATCCGGGGGTATTTGAGCCATTGGTAAGCGGTTATCGCCAGGCATCAGAAAATGATGTGCTTGTTTGTCAAAAGCTAGAGAAACAAATTCAGCAGCTTCTCAAAAGTCCACGAGATGCTGAAATTTGTCGGCGCAGATTTTACAATGAGACGCTTGACTCAATCGGCCAAAGCCAGAAGCCAAAAATGACCCGCGAGCGGGTGCGCCAGATTGAGAAGAAATACGAAGGTCTCATAACAGATATTTACAACGAAAATTGGCTAACTCGTACTGTGCAGGGGCTGTTGGTAAAGCAAGAGGTTCAGAGCCAGCTTCCCGCTAATGATGTGCTGGATAAATGCCATCCTAAAATGCAGTTCGCCATACGCAAGATTCTCTTGCCAGAAAGCCATCGCAGCAGTGATCTGTCAAGCCAGGAGCGGCATGACTTGGCAGAGAAGTTCGGGTTGGATGGTTATATTGAGTTGATAATCTCAAAAAAGTGGACGCTCGAAAAATTGATTCACGAGGTCAGAGAGTTCGCACGTGAAATTGGTAAGCCTGATCTGATGCCGATGCAGCTTGAAATGAGGGCGCATGGCCGTGGAGACCTGCATGGAGTCATGGGGAGATTTGGTGGGCAGTCGAAAGTGGCAAGCCTTGCCGGCTTGATTTATCAAGGGCAACAGGTTGCAGAAGATGGCTCCAGAACTTATTGGACAGAAGAGCGTATCGGTGATTTTTTGCGAGAAGTGGCAGAAAAAGAAGGTCACCCTGGCGTCATGCCCACACAAACGGAATGCAAAAAACATGCGCCAAACCCTAACACGATTATCGCAGTCATCACGCGTGGCGGCTGGTACGGCAAAGGGCAGGTATGGTTTGCAGTCGCAAAACATTATGGCTTGAAATATAGCAATGAAAAACAAAAGGTGACTTTGAAGTTTGTGCGGGAATTTGTCCGGTCACTTGGCGATGCGCTGCACACACTGTCACCGGCTGAAATTTATGTACTGTTTGAACAGCAGGGGATCAACAAGAGTGGAAAGAATGCTAATCGTGAGCGGCAGTTCGATAATCTGGTTGCTGCAATGCAATCAGGTAATTTGCCTCGTGAAGAGATTCAGCGCTGGGCTTCAGGCGAGCAAGGGGAGTTGGTTGAGGCGCTGCTTGATCCTGACATAGAGTCGGTTGAGGATGCCTACGCCAGCATCGGCAAGGCTTATCCGAAGAAGGATCATAAGACCAAGCAAGAGAATCAACAGGACGATGAATATCGTGAGGACATTGAGCAGCACTTGCCTGCGCCAAGGGCAATTGAAACACTATCTTCACTGGAGAAGGCCAGTGACTTGCTCGTGCAAACATCGAGTGACGAGGAGGCCGTGCAGTTTCTGGTTGCAAAAGCGGCGGGCAAATTGTGGCGGCGATGCTTTGAAGATGAGGCAGCAGCGATAGAAGAGGCGCAAAGCCATCATGGCAATATGTATAGTGAGTCGGCGCGCGACACTTTTCTGGAGGAATACACACGAAGCAAACAACTTCCTTTGCCGCAGGGTTACTCGTTCAAGGATGCAGATGGAAAAGTTCGCAATCCCAAGTTGATGCAGCGGTTGATCGCTTACAAGGTATTCAGGGATAGCCGTGTATTAAACCTGAGCGGAACAGGCACTGGCAAGACACTCTCGGCTATTTTGGCAAGCCGCGTCATAGGGGCGCAACTCACGGTTATCTCTTGCCCTAATGCAACAATTACCGGGTGGAAAGATACGATCCTCAATGCTTACCCGAAATCCGATGTATGTGAAAAGACATGGGTGCCAGAATGGGAGCACAAAGAGTGGCCGCGTTATCTCGTGCTCAATCACGAGATGTTTCAAGACCGGAATGAAGGGCCATTAAAGCGGTTCATTGAGAGTAACGCGATAGATTTCATCGTGATTGATGAGTTGCACCAAGTAAAGCAGCGTGACGAAAAATCCGAAAGCCAGCGCCGTCGGCTGCTCAACGGGCTTATCACACATGTGCCGGATAACCGCCCCAAGCCACGAGTACTCGGAATGTCTGCCACCCCTATCATTAATAACTTGCAGGAGGGAAAGTCACTGATTGAACTCGTGAGCAGCTTGCAGCACCGCGACATTAGCACGGATGTAAATGTGCAAAATTGCATGAAGCTATATCAAAAATTCACGACTATGGGTTTCAGAATGATGCCGAAATATCGTTCTGATCGTGTTCCGCAAATCCATCCCATCGACTGCACGCCATCGCTTGGTGCGCTACTTGCATTGGGTGCTCGACCGCACCCACAGCAGGTGGAGGCAATTCTTGTTCGAGCGCGTTGGCCTGTAATTAGCAAGTATTTACGCCCGAAGACTGTTGTATTTACCGATTACGTCAAGGACATTATCCCGTTTTTGGTTGAGGCAACAAAGCAAGCCGGGTTCTCTGTTGGTGTATATACAGGGGATGAAAAACTCGCTACAGAGATTGGCTACGCAGACATGTTGGATCAATTTAAGCGTGGCGATGTTGATGTCCTGCTTGCATCAGTTAAGACGGCGGGAACAGGAATAGATGGGTTGCAGTTTGTTTGTAATAACGTGATTTTTGCGACGCTGCCATGGACCAGCACGGATTACGAACAAGCGGTTGGTCGGTTTGATCGGGAGGGTTTCAAGTTTAATACGCTCGATGTCCATATACCGAAAACATATTCTATCTTGTGCGATGGACAAGAATGGAGTTGGTGCGAGGCGAAACTTGCACGTATCGAAAATAAACGGGATATTGCCAAGGCGGCAGTAGATGGGGAAATTCCAGATTCAACGAGCCAGCTTACACCGGAAAAAGCGACAGGCTATTGGATGGGCTGGCTTCAGCGCCTGGCAGATGAGGGTATGTCGGAGATCGTGCGCAAGGAAATACGAGTGCCACTCGACGAAACTGACAAAGCGGTATTTGGCAGGCGATTTGCTGAGTATGGTGACTTCTCAAGGCTTAATGCGCGCTGGAATAATGCGCATTCATCCATCACCCATGAGCGACTCCAGAAAAACCCGGAGGAGTGGTGCTATTACCATACGCGGCTACAGGAGCTAGAGCGAGATTGGCAGAACATACCGCGTGAAGAATGCGTAAAGCATTTGATGGAAAATCTTCCGCTTGGTTCTGTGGTCGGGGATTTTGGCTGTGGGCAAGCTCAGTTGGCGCATGCCCTGCGTGATATACATACGGTTCATTCTCTTGACCACATAGCAATAAATCCGAGTGTTGTTGCTTGTGATATGGCTCATTCGCCGTTGGATGACGCCATTCTTGATGCTGCTATTTTTAGTTTGTCATTGATGGGGGCGAACATCAGGGACTATCTCGTTGAGGCATATCGAACGCTTAAGCCTGGTGGGCAATTGCTGATTTATCATCCTGCCGCAGAAAATGACTTGGTGAAATTTGTAGCTGGATTAGAAAAGCTGGGTTTTGCATCAGTGCATCATAGCTCTGTGTATAAGTGGCATCACATTTGGGCAATCAAGCGGGGGCGTCAGGTGGATTCTGATGCGGAAGTCAGCTTCTGATGGCCATCATAACTTTTCCCGACAGCCCCTATCTCCTGCACCAGGCGTTCGAGCCGGCGGGCGATCAGCCTGTTGCTATAGCGCAACTGGTCGAAGGCATCCGCGACGGCCTATCGTTTCAGACGTTGCTCGGCGTGACCGGCTCGGGCAAGACTTTCACCATGGCCAATGTCATCGCGCAACTGGGCCGTCCGGCGATGGTGATGGCTCCGAACAAGACGCTGGCGGCGCAGTTGTATTCCGAGTTTCGCGAGTTCTTTCCCGAGAACGCGGTCGAGTATTTCGTCTCCTATTACGACTACTACCAGC
>CAZMWC010000137.1:0-6100 GCA_964569805.1 uncultured Gallionella sp. | reverse complement strand
CGCGAGGCGATGAAGCAGAACATGGAAGAGCTGATCCATCATTTCAAGCTGTTCACCGAAGGGATGCATATTCCGGCTGGCGAGACTTATGTGGCGGTGGAACAGCCCAAAGGCGAGTTTGGTATCTATCTGATTTCCGACGGAGCCAACAAACCCTATCGTATGAAAATACGCGCTTCCGGCTTCGCGCACATGTCCGCGCTGGACGAGTTGTGCCGTGGCCATATGATTGCCGACGTGGTGACCGTGATCGGCACCCTAGACATAGTTTTTGGTGAGGTGGATCGCTGATGTTATCCGAACAAATACAAACCAAGATCAACCGGGAGTTGAAAAAATACCCGGCGGATCAAAAACAGTCCGCTGTGATGGCCGCGTTGCGTTTTGTGCAGGACGAGAAGGGCTGGATTGCCACAGACGATATGGCGGATGTGGCCGCCTATCTGGGGATGCCGAAAATGGCCGTGTACGAAGTGGCGACTTTTTACCACATGTACAACCTCAAGCCGATGGGCAAGCATACCCTTACCGTTTGCACCAATCTGTCCTGCACGCTGTGCGGGGCAGGGGATACGGTGGCTTATCTGCAATCCAAACTGGGTATTGGCTTCGGTGAGGTAACGGCAGATGGAAAATATGGCTTGCGCGAAGGCGAATGCATGGGCGCGTGCAAGGATGCGCCGTTGCTTACCGTGAACAACAAGAAGCTTTGCGGCCGTTTGAGCGAAGAAAAAATTGATCAAATTTTGGCGGAGCTGGACCAATCATGAATAACACTGGCACGAGAGGCCCGGTGATTCTTACCACGATGGAGTTCGATCAGCCTTGGACGCTGGAGAACTATCTCAAGGTCGGCGGCTATCAGGCGCTGCGCAAGGTACTGACGGAAAAGATGTCGTCCGACGCGATCATTGCCGAAGTCAAGCTGTCGGCGTTGCGCGGACGCGGCGGCGCGGGTTTTCCGACCGGGCTGAAGTGGAGCTTCATGCCCAAAAATTATGATGGCGACAAATATATTGTCTGCAATACCGACGAGGGTGAGCCGGGAACCTGCAAGGACTGGGACATTCTGCGCTACAACCCGCATCTGCTCATTGAGGGCATGGCGATCGCCGCCTACACCATGGGTGTTAAGACCGGCTATAACTATGTGCATGGTGAAATCTTCGAGGCCTACGAGCGCATGGAAGAAGCCTGCGAAATAGCGCGTGCTGCCGGTTATCTGGGCGACAATATCCTGGGTACGGATTTTTGTTTCAACCTGCATAACCATCTGGGCTATGGTGCATACGTCTGCGGCGAAGAGACTGCTCTGCTCGAATCCATCGAAGGCAAGAAGGGGCAGCCGCGCTTCAAGCCGCCATTTCCTGCCAGCTTCGGGCTGTACGGCAAGCCGACCACCATCAACAATACCGAAACATTTTCCAGTATTCCCTACATCATCCGGGAAGGCGGGCAGAAATTTCTTGAATTGGGTAAGCCGAACAATGGCGGTACCAAGCTGTTTTCGGTGTCCGGACATGTGAACAATCCCGGAAACTTTGAAGTGCCGATGGGCACACCATTCAGCAAGCTGTTGGAAATGGCGGGCGGGGTGCGCCACGGTCACAAACTCAAGGCGGTGATTCCGGGCGGTTCGTCGATGCCGGTGCTGAAGGGCGAAGTCATGATGGATCTGACCATGGATTACGATTCTATCCAGAAGGCCGGCTCCGGTTTGGGCAGCGGCGCGGTGATCGTGATGGACGAGACTACCTGCATGGTGCGCGCGCTGGAGCGTTTATCCTATTTCTATTATGAAGAATCCTGCGGCCAATGCACGCCGTGCCGCGAAGGTACCGGCTGGCTGTACCGCGTTGTGCATCGCATCGAGCATGGGCAGGGGCGCAAGGAAGACCTCGACTTGCTGTTGAGCGTGGGCGGCAACATTGCCGGGCGCACCATCTGCGCGTTGGGCGAGGCGGCGGTATGGCCGGTGCAGGGGATGTTGAAGAGTTTCCGCGACGAATTCGAATATCACATCGAGCACAAGCGTTGCCTGGTGTCAAGCTGAAGGATTGAGTGAGCAATGATCAATATCGAAATTGACGGCAAGCCGGTTCAGACCGAGCGCGGTTCCACTATCATGGACGCGGCACACATAGCCGGTGTCTATATCCCGCATTTTTGCTACCACAAGAAACTGTCCATTTCGGCAAATTGCCGCATGTGCCTGGTCGAGGTGGAAAAAGCGCCCAAGCCGTTGCCTGCCTGCGCCACACCTGTATCTGACGGGATGAAGGTGCATACCCATTCCGAGATGGCAGTCAAAGCGCAGCAAGGCGTGATGGAATTCCTGCTGATCAATCATCCGCTGGATTGCCCGGTCTGCGATCAGGGCGGCGAATGCCAGTTGCAGGATATTGCGGTGGGCTACGGCGGAAGCGCATCACGCTACACCGAAGAGAAACGCATCGTGATGCACAAGGATATTGGCGCGCTGGTATCCACCGAAGAAATGAGCCGCTGTATTCAATGTACCCGTTGCGTGCGTTTCGGCCAAGAAATCGCGGGCATGATGGAAATGGGCATGGCGTTCCGTGGCGAACATTCCGAGATCATGAGTTTTGTGAACAGTTCGGTGGATTCCGAGTTGTCCGGCAACATCATCGATCTGTGCCCGGTAGGCGCATTGACCAGCAAACCGTTCCGCTACACCGCACGCAACTGGGAGCTATCACGCCGCAAGTCAGTCAGCCCGCATGACGGACTGGGTTCCAATCTTTCCGTGCAGACAAAAAATAGCAGGGTGATGCGCGTCACACCGATTGAAAATGAGACTATCAACGAGTGCTGGATTTCCGACAAGGATAGGTTCAGCTATGAAGGGCTGAATGCGCCGGAACGTCTGACCAAACCGATGCTCAAGCGGGACGGTAAGTGGCAAGAAGTTGAATGGCCGGTTGCGCTGGAATACGTGGTCGGCGGCTTGCGCCATGTGATCGCCAGCGATGGCATTGATCAGGTCGCAGCATTGGCGACACCGCACAGTACGCTGGAAGAGCTCTACTTGCTGCAAAAACTGCTGCGCGGCATGGGCAGCGGCAACGTCGATTTCCGTTTGCGCCAGTCGGATTTTAGTTCGGACGGCAAGCCGGATGGCGCGTCGTGGCTGGGTATGCCGGTCGCCGACCTCAATACCCGTGATCGCTTCCTGATCGTGGGCAGTTTCCTGCGCAAAGACCACCCTCTGCTGGCACAGCGCGTACGCCAGGCGGTCAAGAGGGGTGCGCAGGCCAATATTGTTCATGCAGCCGATGATGATCTGTTGATGCCGGTGGCCAATAAATCCATCGCTGCACCGAGCGAGTTGGCGAGCATCCTGGCGCAAATTCTGAAAGCATTGGCGACCGAGAAATCGGCTGCCGTCGAGCCTGCCGTTCAAGCTGTCGGAGTCGGCGCTGCCGCCGCCGCAATCGCCAAGAATCTGGCCAGCGGCGAACGCGTAGCTGTATTGCTGGGCAACTTCGCGCAACAGCATCCGCAAGCGGCGCTGATCGCCTCGCTGGCGGAACAGATCGCCGCATTGAGCGGTGCGAAATTCGGTTTTCTCGGCGAGGCAGCCAATAGCGTCGGCGGTTATCTGGCGGGCGCTGTGCCGTTTGGTGGCAGCGTGCAGGGCATGAATGCTGCGCAGATGCTGGCATCGCCGCGCAAGGCTTACATTTTGTTGAATGTCGAGCCTGAACTGGATATGCATGACCCGCAACAGGCGATGGCGGCGATGTATGCCGCCGATCTGGTGGTGGCGATGTCCGCTTACAAACACCATGCGACCGATTACGCCGATGTGCTGTTGCCGATCGCGCCATTCACCGAAACTTCCGGTACTTTTGTAAACACCGAGGGGCGGGTGCAGAGTTTCAAGGGCGCGGTCAAGCCGCAGGGTGATGCGCGTCCGGCGTGGAAAGTGCTGCGCGTGCTCGGCAACCTGCTCGAAGTGCCAGGATTCGATTACGACACCAGCGAACAAGTGCGCGACGAGGCGCTCGGTGGAATGGATATTTCGGCAAAATTGAACAATGCGCTGCAAGCCAACATTCAGTCTTCAGTCCTCAGCATTCAGCCATCTGGATTGCAGCGCGTGGCTGATGTGCCGATTTACTCCGCCGATGCAGTGGTGCGGCGCGCAGTCTCGCTGCAAAAGACCCGCGATGCAGCCGCTCCGTGCGTGGCGATGCGCGCCAGCGACTTGCAAAAGCTGGGGATACAGCCCGGCACCACCGTCAAAGTCAGTCAGGGCAATGCCAGCGTACGTCTGGTAGTGAAGGCGGATGACACCATGCCTGCTGGCGCTGTACGCGTGGCGTCCGGCCATCCTGCCACGGCAGCGCTGGGGGCAATGTTCGGAATAATCACGGTGGAACCGATAACTGGGGAACGGGCATGATGGAATTGCTGCAAACCATACAACAGTTCGGAGAGGGCCTGCTTGGCCCGGCTTGGATGCCAGTCTGGACGCTGGTGAAAATCATGGTAATCATTATGCCGCTGATGGGCGCGGTCGCTTACCTGACTCTGGCGGAACGCAAGGTGATCGGCTACATGCAGATCCGCATCGGCCCGAACCGTGTCGGTTATTACGGTCTGTTGCAGCCGCTCGCTGACGGCATCAAATTGCTGTTCAAGGAAATCATTGTTCCGAGCGGATCGGACAAGTTTCTGTTTATTCTGGCGCCCATTATGGCGCTGGCACCGTCGCTGGCGGCATGGGCAGTGATACCGTTCGGCGAGGGGGCGGCACTGGCTGATGTCAATGCCGGATTGTTGTATCTTCTGGCGATGACCTCGCTGGGTGTGTACGGCATCATCATTGCCGGATGGGCTTCCAACTCCAAGTATGCGTTTCTCGGCGCGGTACGCTCGGCGGCGCAGATCGTCTCGTATGAAATTGCCATGGGTTTCGCGCTGGTGTGCGTGCTGATGGCTTCGCAAAGTATGAACTTGAGCGAAATTGTGCGCGGCCAGCAGGGTTCTTTCGGCCTGCTCAATTGGTATGTGCTGCCGCTATTCCCGATGTTTCTGGTGTATCTAATTTCCGGTGTAGCGGAGACCAATCGCGCGCCGTTCGATATGGCCGAGGGCGAGTCTGAAATTGTCGCGGGTTTCCACGTCGAATATTCCGGAATGGCGTTCGCGCTGTTCTTCCTGGCCGAATATGCCAACATGATCCTGATCGCCTTCCTCACCTCGATCATGTTCCTGGGGGGGTGGCTGTCGCCACTACCGTTCCTGCCGGATAGTTTTATCTGGTTGCTGGGCAAGGTGTCCTTCATCCTGTTGCTGTTCTTGTGGTTCCGCGCGACTTTCCCACGCTACCGCTACGATCAACTGATGCGCCTCGGCTGGAAGGTGTTTATTCCGCTCACCATCATCTGGGTGATCGTGGTTGCCGCATGGATGCAGACCCCGCTCTGGGTTTGGTAAGGGGCGGAGGAGAACAATATGCAAACAATCACAAATTTCTTTAAGACCTTTTTGCTCTATGAGTTGCTCAAGGGCATGGCGCTGACCGGGCGGTATTTTTTCGCGCGCAAGATCACCGTTCAGTATCCAGAGGAAACGACCCCGCAAAGCTTCCGTTTTCGCGGCTTGCATGCGCAGCGCCGTTATGCCAACGGTGAAGAGCGTTGTATCGGCTGCAAGCTGTGCGAAGCGGTGTGCCCGGCATTGGCGATCAAGATCGAGATCGCCGAGCGCGAGGACGGCACACGCCGCACCAAACAATACGATATTGACCTGACCAAGTGCATTTTCTGCGGCTTCTGCGAAGAGTCGTGCCCGGTGGATGCCATCGTCGAGACCCGCATATTCGATTACCACGGTGAAAAGAACGGCGACCTGTACTACACCAAGCCGATGCTGCTGGCGATTGGTGACAAGCATGAAGAACAGATTGCCAGGGATCGGGCTGCCGATGCCAAGTATAGATAGTGGGGAGTAGGGAGTGGTGAGTAGGGAGTGGTGAGTGGTGAGTAGGGAGTGGGGAGTAGGGATTAGGGAGTGGGGAGTAGGCTTTCCCACTCTCCACTGAGGTGCGCAGCACCGCTCCACTTCCCAC
>CAZMWC010000136.1:0-6156 GCA_964569805.1 uncultured Gallionella sp. | reverse complement strand
AGGGATACGGCGCGGAGCGGCGCATGTTGGGCCAGCGCCGCGCCCAACCCGCCTGGGCGCACGTAAGGGGTGGTGAGAAACAACAATGGCATGGCGCTGCGCGCCAGCAGTAATGGCCACAATAAAGCCCAATCATCACCGCTTTGTTTCAGACTGGCCAATGCGGAGAATTTCAGCAGCAGCACTAACACCACGGCAACCACCGCAGCCGGACCGGCGCACGGATCTTTCATGATTGCCAGTGTGCGTTCACGATTGCCGATGCCACCCAGCCACGCATCCACGCTGTCCGCCAAGCCATCCAGATGCAGCGCACCCGTTATGAGCACCCATGCCGCCAGCAGCAAAGCGGCATGCAGCAACACCGGCACTCCATCCAGCAACCTGTGCAACCCGGTCAGCAATACGCCCAGCAGCAAGCCTACCAGCGGGTAATACAGCAGCGATGCGCCAACTTCGCGTTCGTCATACGACTGTTTGAGTTTGACCGGAATCTGCGTGAGAAACTGGATCGCGAGCAGCAACGGGTAAAAAGTTTTCATGCCGATGCCCGTGCGCTTTGCTGCGGTTCATACCGCGCAACAATCTGCTGCAGCGCAGCGTGCGGCACCGACAAGTTAAGCAGCTCGGCCAACGGGCGTTGTTGCAGGTAACACAGGATGATGCGTATCACCCCGCCATGCGTAATCAGCAGCACGTGTTGCCCGGGATAGCGTGCGGGCAACTCGTTCCAGGCTGCCAGCACGCGCGCCTGAAATGACAGCAGCGGCTCCGCCTGCGGTGGCGTGCAGGCAACCGGATCACGCCAGAAATTCTCCAACGCAACAGCATCGGTGGCGGCAATTTCCGCCGCGCTGCGCCCGTCCCAAGCGCCGAAATCTATTTCCTGAAAGCGCGATTCATATTGCAACGGCAAGTCGTGCTGTTGCGCGTAATTTTGTGCAAATGCCGCACAACGCGCCAGCGGCGAACTCAACACCGCATGGTAGCGCGGTGCATCCAGTAAAGCCTTTTCCATCTGCCGGCAGCCCTGTCCGCTCAACAGCGCATCGCTGCGCCCCAGATAAACACTGCCCGCCAGCGTTTCACCGTGGCGCAATAGATCGATGTGAGCGCAATCAGACATTACAGTTTGCCCGACACGCCGGCTTCGGCAAACGTCGCCATGTTGTTATGCAAGGCGCAGGCCAGCCGCAACAACGGCACTGCCATCGCTGCGCCACTGCCCTCGCCCAGCCGCATTCCGAGTTGCAACATCGGTTGCGCATCGAGTGCGGCGAGCACACGCTGGTGTCCCGGCTCGGCTGAAGCATGCGCGAACAACATCCAGTTGCGTGCCTCCGGGTTAAGACGCACTGCGGTCAGCGCTGCAACCGAACTGATGAAGCCATCCACCAGAATCGGCACGCCGTTTTGGGCGGCAGCGAGATAGGCACCAGCCAGCGCCGCGATTTCGAAACCGCCTACGTGACGCAATACATCCAGCGCGCCCTCTCCCCCGACCCCTCTCCCAGAGGGAGAGGGGAGTAAACCGTGCAAATCCAGCGCGCGCTGGATCACCGCAGCTTTGTGCGTCACGCCTTTACTGTCCAGCCCCGTACCCGGGCCAGCCAGCATTTGCGGCGATTCCTGCAACAGCGCGCAGGCGATGGCGCTCGCCGATGTGGTGTTGGCAATGCCCATTTCTCCGCCGATGAATAATTGCGCGCCACCCTGTTTTGCGCGCAACACTGCCGTTCGCCCGGCTTGCAAAGCCGCGGCCAGTTGCGTTTCGGTCATCGCCGGGCTTTGCGCAAAATTGGCCGTACCGGCGGCGATGCGTTCATCGCACACGTTTTCCAATGGTTCGACGGGCGACACCGTGCCGAGATTGATGACTTCCAGCCGTGCATTCAACTGTTTCGCCAGCACGCTGATCGCCGCGCCGCCACGCGCAAAATTGCGCACCATTTCTGCCGTGACGGCCTGCGGAAAAACCGACACACCCTCGCACGCCACGCCGTGATCTGCGGCAAAAATCCTGATATGGATATGCTCTATTTGCGGGTTGCCCGTACCCTGCAAAGCGGCCAATTGCACCGCAATCGCTTCCAGTTGCCCCAATGAACCGGGGGGTTTGGTAAGCTGCCCTTGCCGCGCCAACGCCGCTACCCGCGCTGTTTCATTTAATGCGGCACAAGGTTGTGCCAGCCAATTTGTTTCCATCAATTACTCCTGTTTTTGAAACCGCTACCAAGCTGTGCGTGCACAACCCGCATTTGCTGATTCATCCTACATTCCTCTGTTGGCGAAGAGTTATCAGGTATTTCAGCGGGTTATGCCGCTTCTGTAGGTGCGAATTCATTCGCACATAACTTGTTGAGCGTGCGAATGAATTCGCACCTACCAACCCATCAACTGAGGATTTTAGGTTTATAGCCGTGATGCCAGTTTTGCCGAAACAACGGTGAAATAACGGTAGCCCTTCCATGCTGTCCAACCCAGCTTCACCAAGCCTATCATCCCGCGTCTGCGGATCACGAAAAGTGCTGCTACGCCTGCAACCAGCAGAGGTCGTTCGCGCAGAAAGCATATGGCGGCCACGCCCCGGTCGGCGATTGCCAGCGGGGTTTGCCAGCGCGCGCCGATCTCGGCCACCTGCCCGCGTTGTGCGGCGATTTTCGCCAACAATTTGCCGCGACGTTGCCTCACCGCGAGCATCTGTTTATTCACGACCAGCCCCCAATTGCTCCCTGTCCTTGGTCAGCTCGGCAAGGCTGGCGGAAAACAGTTTGGATCCTGTTTCCGTTTCGCCGCGCAGCAACATCACCATCAATGCGCCTAATCCGAGAAACAGCACACTCAACACGCCGAGCGCGACGAGCCGATATTCATTCTGGAATAGCAGCACGATAAATATCGTCAGCAGCAACACGCCCACGCCGAAGCAGAACAGTGCGGACAAAACAAAAAAGAGCATCCGCGTTAAACGCAGACGCTCCTCTTGCAGTTCATTCGCCAGCAGTTCAAGCCGTGTCGAGGCGATCGATGTCAGCGTGGACAGCAACCGCCTGGCAGATGCCATCAGGCTCGAACTCGCCCCCGGCATAGCTTAACGACCGCGCGAAATCAGCATGCCGATAATCAGCCCAACCCCGGCACCGATACCGACAGCCCTCCACGGGTTTTCGTGCACATACTCGTCGGTCGCATTCGCCGCCTGCATGGCCTTGTCAGCCACAGCTTCCTGCGCGGCAGCAAGGCGTACTTTGGCGGCGGCCAGGTTTTCCTGAATACGTTCGCGCGCGGCCGATACTTTTTCACCAGCTTGTCCGGCCGTTGCGCGCAGCAACTCTTCCGCGTCCGCCACTACCATACGCAAATCCTGCATCAATTTTTCCTTGCTGACTTCACCTTCCATGCCTGCCAATTTGGTGTTCATGACTCACTCCTTAAACGATTAAAAAACACTAACATCAGATACCGCACGACCGTCAACCAGCCTTCAGATACCTTGTTACCTTTGTAATCCAAACATACTGCCGCGTCAACCAGAACATTTTCGCCGTTAAAACTGTACCGGGAAAAAATCGGATCTCGCGTGCCCTGTCCAGCGCATAGATCGCCGGGATCGCCGGCAGCGCCTATTTATCCTGCATGAACATTTCCTGGCGATCGAGCATCTGCTCCATCATCATCTCCATGCGCATTTCCATCATGCCGCGCATCTGTTTCATGCCTTCCTGCATGGTGCGCATGTGTTCCTGCATCAGCTTGTGGCACTCGGCGGGGTCATTAGTCTGGCGGATTTCGCCATGGCAGCGGGCGCTGCCTGTTGCGCCTTTTCGGGGTGATGCGCATCGTCGGCGTAAAGCGGCATCGCCGCCACGGACAACGAGGCAAGGGTTGCCAGTATCGTGATCTTGTTCATGTTCGTTCTCCTTCAAGGTTAAAAAGCAGCACTCAAAAACATCGTTACAGAATATCCCTCATTTCCTCCTCTCTCCGCCGTCTGCAATGACTGGCGTATTCAATCGCTTTGCGCATCATTTATCCGCGGAATAAACCTTGGTGTGCGAGCCGCATACTCGCGCCATTGCGCCCCGAAACGCGCCTCGGTATCGCACTCCTCGGCACGCGCAAGATGCACGTACATCCACACCAGCACCGGGAACATCAGCAGCGTCAGGATGGTTGGCCATTGCAACAGGAAGCCGATCATGATGAGCACGAAAGCGACATATTGCGGATGGCGAACCTTGGCATAAACCCCGGCAGTCGCCAGTTGCTGCGCGCGTTGCGCCCGGTAGAGCACCTTCCAGGCGGATGACAGCAGGATGAACCCGCCGCCGATGAACGCGAAACTCAGCAGGTGCAATGGGTCGGTATGCGGGTCGCCTTTCCAGCCGAGCAGGGTATGCCAAAGATGGCCGGACTCATGGGAGAAAAGATCGACTCCCGCATAGCGGGTTTGCAGCCAGCCGGACAGCAGGTAAATCGTCAGCGGGAAACCGTACATCTCGGCGAACAGCGCTACGATAAAGCCGGAGAACGCGCCGAACGAGCGCCAGTCGCGCGCGGTCTGCGGCTTGAAAAAGCTGAACGCGAAGATGATGAACACCGCGGAGTTGACGATGACCAGCGGCCACAAGCCATAAGCGGAAGTATCGGCATTCATTTGGGCTCTCCCTCGGAAGCATCGCGATGGTGGGTATGCTTGCCGCCGCCATGCCCGTGGTGCATGAACAGATGCATCAGTGGACAGGCCAGCAGGAACAGCCAGGGCAAAATACCCAGCACATGGGCGCGGTGCTCCGTGAACAGGAAGAATCCGGCGACGGCGAGAAAACCATAGAACACCCAGCGCCCTCTGGATAGATGTTGTGTTTCGCGCGGATCAGACATGATGCCTCCTTATGGCTTGATGTGTTGTAGATACATCGCATTAACCTTCCAGATCGCGCTTCATCTGCTCGAATTCCTCGCGCTCGATCTCGCCTCGTGCGTAGCGCTCTTTCAGCATGTCGAGCGCAGACTTCTCCCGCTCGCGCATTTTGCAAGCGCCCGATCCACCCAGGCATTTCACCAGCATCACGATACCGGCAATCAGCAGTCCCCCAAACAACAGCATGCCCAAGCCCATGCCACCCCAACCGTAGTCACCCATATTTCCCCACATTTTGACCTCCTCGTTGTATCAAAGTTGTATGCGGCGCAGACGCAGCGCATTGGTAATCACCGAAACAGAACTAAAACTCATTGCCGCCGCCGCGATGATAGGCGACAACAGCAGGCCGAAGACTGGGTACAGCACGCCCGCCGCGATGGGGATGCCGAGCACGTTGTAGATGAAGGCAAAAAATAAATTCTGGCGGATGTTCTTCATGGTAGCGCGCGACAGGCGCACCGCGCGCACGATGCCGATGAGGTCGCCCTTGATCAGCGTCACGCCCGCGCTTTCCATCGCCACGTCGGTGCCGGTGCCCATGGCGATGCCGACCTGCGCCTGCGCCAATGCCGGCGCGTCGTTGATGCCGTCGCCCGCCATCGCCACGATGCGCCCCTGCGCCTGCAATTGCTTGACGATGGAAGCCTTCTGCTCGGGCAGCACTTCCGCCTCGATGCGGTCGATGCCCAATTTTTTCGCCACCGCTTCCGCCGTGATGCGGTTGTCGCCGGTGAGCATGATGACCTGCACGCCTTCTTCATGCAGCGCGCGGATCGCGTCCGGTGTGGAAGCCTTGACCGGATCGGCCACCCCGATCAATCCCGCCGCCTTGCCGTCGATGGCCAGCAGCATCACGGTCTGGCCGTCTGCGCGCAGTGCCTCGGCGCGCGCTGGCAGATCATCTGCCTCGATGCGCAATTCCTCGAACAATTTCAGGTTGCCCAGTGCGACCGTGCGCCCTTCGACCGTGCCTGCCACACCTTTGCCGGTGTAGGAGCGGAAGTCCGCAACATTCGCCAGTTGCAAGGCTTTTTCCTGCGCGCCATTCACGATCGCTGCCGCCAGCGGATGTTCGCTGGCGCGCTCCAGACTGGCACCCAGTCGCAGCACTTCGTCGGCATCGAATCCGGCAAGTGGAATGACCGAGGTTAGTTTCGGTTTACCCTCGGTCAAAGTGCCGGTCTTGTCCACCACCAGCGTGTTCACCTTCTCCATGGTTTCCAGCGCTT
>CAZMWC010000135.1:0-6186 GCA_964569805.1 uncultured Gallionella sp. | reverse complement strand
GCCCCGGATGCTTCGCAACGCCGTGTCCGGCCTGCCATCCCGCAAAAGTGAATTTCTAGAGATTCCCTAATGCCGAATGTGCCGTTGGTAGACAAGATCGATGCCATTCTGCCGCAGACGCAGTGCGGAAAATGCGGCTACCCCGGTTGCAAGCCTTATGCCGTGGCTATTGCCAACAGGGAGGCGGATATCAACCATTGTCCGCCCGGCGGCGAAGAAGGCATACGCGAGCTGGCGGATTTGCTCGGTATCGAATTCAAGCCGTTCGACAAAGATGTCATCATCAGGCCGCCTTCAGTCGCCTTCATCGACGAGAATATTTGCATCGGCTGCACGCTGTGTTTGCAGGCCTGCCCGGTAGATGCGATTTCCGGCGCACCCAAACAGATGCATACCATTATCGCGGCGCTATGCACCGGCTGCGAACTGTGTGTCGCGCCGTGCCCGGTGGATTGCATCAGCATGCTGCTGTTACCGCAGAGCGCGCAGAGCGAACCATTGGCGCGCGATAAAAAACATGCCGCCGCAAGAGCCGCGCGGGAACGCTATCAGTTCCGCCTCGAGCGCATCGAGCGCGACAAGCGCGAGAAGGCCGAAAAACTGGAGCGGAAAGAGCGGGCTGCCGCGAAACCGGCGGCCGCATCAGGGGTTGATGCACAAGCCGTTATTCAGGCTGCGATCGAGCGTGCCAAGGCTCAAGCCGCTGCCGTCAAGCCGCAGAATATCGGGCACCTGACTTCCGCGCAGCAAGCGCAGATTGCCGAAATCGAAGCGCGCCGCGCCAAGGCTCACGAGCTGGCGCACCCCGGTATCGAGCCGCCCAAGGAATGAGGCTTTGCCAACAAAACATTCCATGAACTCGGCCAATTGCAGCAAAATATTTCTGCGCCTGCGGGCGGCGAACCCGCACCCGACCACCGAGCTGGAATACCGCACACCGTTTGAATTGCTGGTGGCGGTGCTGCTGTCGGCGCAGGCTACCGATGTCAGCGTGAATTCCGCCACACGGCAACTATTCCCAGTCGCCAACACGCCGCAGGCCATCCTTGCGCTGGGCGAAGAAAAGTTGCGCGTATACATCCAGCGCATCGGCCTGTACCAGACCAAGGCCAGGCACGTGATCCAGACCTGCCGCCTGCTGCTGGAACGCCATGGCGGCGCGGTGCCGCAGACGCGCGAAGAGCTGGAAGCCCTGCCCGGCGTGGGGCGCAAGACCGCCAACGTGATCCTCAACATTGCTTTTGGACAACCGACTATCGCGGTGGACACGCACATCTTCCGCGTCGCCAATCGCACCGGGCTTGCTCCCGGCAAGACCGTGCTGGAAGTGGAGCACAAGCTGCTCAAGGCCGTGCCGGATGAATTCAAGCACGACGCACATCACTGGCTGATCCTGCATGGCCGCTATGTGTGCGTGGCGCGTAAACCGAAATGCGGCGTGTGTATCATTAACGACCTGTGCGAATACAAAGAGAAGACGCTCTAAAGGTTCACTAAATGCTATTTAATCCTTCACGCGACGAAGCGCGCGCATTCCTGATCGAATCTTGGCGCAAGCGCCGCGCCAATGAGTTGCTCATGCCGTTGGAAGACCTGGCCGCGCAACTCATCGCCAAACACCCCGAACATCATGCCATATTCGAAAACCCGGGTGCCTCACAGGACAAGGACTACCTGCCGGAACATGGTACGACCAATCCGTTCCTGCACCTGATGATGCACCTCACCATCGAGGAACAGATATCCATCGACCAGCCGCTGGGCATCCGCGCGCATTTCGTGCGATTGACCCGGAAATACGATTCGGAACACGACGCGCAGCACCGCATGATGGAATGCTTGGCCGAGATGATCTGGCAGGCGCAACGCGACCGTATCCAGCCGGATGCGGCGGTTTATTTCGCATGTCTGGAAAGGCAATGATCCTAATTTCCTCGGTTGGTGGGTTTGTAGGTGCGAATTTATTCGCACCCTCAACGAGTTATGTGCGAATAAATTCGCACCTACAGAAGCGGCATAATCTGTTGAAATACCAGAATGTTCTTCACCAACAGAGGAATATAGGATGATATGTATTTCAACAGCTAATTCAGAATGCCCAATAAAAAAACCGCACGGCAAACCGTGCGGTTTTTTTATTGCAGGAAAAACGAGAGCCTACCGATCCAGTTTGGCGGCGATCTCGGCCTCGGCTGCGATCCAGTGAGTGATCGAGCAGCCCCCGAAACCGTTGCGCTCGGCGATGAAGTAAGCGGCGGTCGCTACCATGTTGTAGCGTTCTTCCGGTGTTGGCTTCGCAAGTGTTTTGGTCGCGGCTGGTTTTTTAGTGGGCGCTTTTTTTGCTGCTGCTGGCGCTGCTGCCTTCTTCGCTACCGGAGCCTTGGCGGTCTTCGGCGCTGCCGCTACAGTTTTCTTGATCGCTACTTTTTTGGTGGGTGCAGCTGCTTTGGTGGTTTTAACGGCGGTAGTTTTTTTGGCGGTGATTTTTGCTTTTGGCATAACCATAATGAAACCCCCTTAATGTAAAAATCGGAAATTAATCAACCCGATACCGCGCATCATATGGACGCAAACCTTGCCAGTCAACTATCAACCACAGGTTAGTCCTGAATTTGTTGCTGTGCGATGGGGTCGGCGGATCGGTTGTTCGGGAAAAGTTGCATGGGAAATGGGGGCGATTCTAGAGGCCTCTTCACCTCTTTAGAAGTCAGCGACAATTCGTGAGTTAAATAGCGTTTGACAGTGACGGGGGGCTGCAATAGAATGCGCGCCCTTCGAGGTTTACTAATTGAATTTTTAGGAATAGTGGCTATGAAAACATTTTCCGCCAAGGCGCAGGAAGTTCAGCACGACTGGCTTCTGGTTGACGCAGCAGATCAGGTGCTGGGCCGTTTGGCTGCGCAAATTGCTGCGCGCCTGCGTGGCAAGCACAAAGCGATTTACACACCGCACGTTGATACCGGCGATTTCGTCGTCGTAGTTAACGCCGACAAGCTGCGCGTTACCGGCAACAAGGCGGAAGCCAAGTTGTACCACCGTCATACCGGCTATCCGGGCGGTTTGTACACCACCAACTTTACCAAGTTGCAACAGCGCCAGCCGCAACGGGTGCTGGAAAAGGCCGTTAAGGGCATGTTGCCAAAGGGTCCGCTGGGCTACGCGATGTTGCGCAAAATGAAGGTGTATGCCGGTGCGGCGCACCCGCATGAAGCGCAGCAACCCAAACCTATCAATTTGCTGAAGGCTTAATCATGAGCGCGAACTACAACTACGGAACCGGCCGTCGCAAGAGTGCAGTGGCACGGGTGTTCATCAAGGCAGGCAAGGGCGACATCGTGGTAAACGACAAGCCGGTGGATGTGTTCTTCTCACGCGAGACGGGCCGCATGATCGTGCGCCAACCGCTGACGCTGACCGAAACACTTGGTAAATTCGACATTATGGTGAACGTGACGGGCGGCGGCGAAGCAGGGCAAGCCGGTGCGGTGCGCCACGGTATCACCCGCGCGCTGATCGACTACAACGCCGAATTCAAGCCGGTGCTCAAGCAAGCCGGTCTGGTGACACGCGATGCGCGCGAAGTTGAACGTAAGAAGGTCGGTCTGCGCAAGGCGCGCCGCAGGAAGCAGTTCTCCAAGCGTTAAGCCTGGTTGGATGTACTGCAAAGCCGCCTACGGGCGGCTTTTGCTTTGGGGTTTGTTGTATGATGCGCAGGTGTTTTTTTGGGAAGGACGCAATGATTAAAGCAGGCATCGTTGGCGGCACAGGTTACACCGGTGTGGAATTGTTGCGCCTGTTGGCAGCGCATCCGCAGGTGGCGTTGCAGGTGATCACCTCGCGTGCCGATGCCGGTACGCCGGTTAGCCAGATGTTCCCCAGCTTGCGCGGCCATGTGGATCTGCCGTTCACTCATCCCGACGAGGCTGGGCTGGAACAGTGCGATTTGGTGTTCTTTGCCACGCCGAACGGCATCGCCATGCAGCAGGCGCGGCCGCTGCTGGATGCGGGTGTCAGGGTAATCGACCTAGCGGCAGATTTTCGCATCAAGGATGTGGCGGAATGGGAGAAGTGGTACGGCATGGCGCACGCCTGCCCCGATCTGGTTGCCGAGGCGGTGTATGGTTTGCCGGAAGTGAACCGTGCGCAGATTAAGGCTGCGCGGTTGGTCGCCAACCCCGGTTGTTATCCGACAGCGGTGCAACTGGGTTTTATCCCGCTGCTGGCCGCGGGCGTGATCGAGCCGGGCAGCCTGATCGCCGATGCCAAGTCGGGCGTTTCCGGTGCGGGGCGCAAGGCGGAGATCGCCACGCTATTCCCTGAAGCAGCCGACAATTTCAAGGCCTACGGAGTTGCGGGACATCGGCATTTGCCGGAAATCAAACAGGGGCTGGCACACATAAATGGTAACCCGGTTGGGCTGACCTTTGTGCCGCATCTCACGCCGATGATCCGTGGCATTCACGCCACACTGTATGGCAAGCTGACGCGCGAGGCCGATTTGCAGGCGTTGTTCGAACAGCATTATGCCGATGAATCATTCGTGGATGTGATGCCTGCCGGCAGCCACCCGGAAACCCGCTCGGTGCGTGGTGCGAACTGCTGCCGTATCGCGATACACCGGCCGCAAGGCGGCAATGTCGTGGTGGTGTTGTCGGTAATCGACAATCTGGTCAAGGGCGCGGCGGGTCAGGCGGTGCAGAATATGAATATCATGTTCGGGTTGCCGGAGACGATGGCGCTCGATAACGTCCCGCTGTTGCCTTGATGATGTGGCGGCGCGTTAAACGCAGCTTCGGGATCTCGGCACCGAAATTATCGGTGCGATTGCACATGCCGTGGTATTTGCGCTGGAGCTTGGTGTTGCCGTTCGTGCTGGCAGCGTTGGGGCTGGCCTGGTGGGCCTATGGCAGCGGTTTGGAGCTGGCTGGATTTCATCGCAGCCAGACCCAAGATGAGTTGACCAAGCTGCGTGAGCAGGTCATCAAGCTGGAAGCTGGAAATGTGCAAATGGGTAATCAGATTGCACAATATGAGCGCCAGATCCAGATTGAGCATGCCAGCAATCTGGAAACGACCAAGCAACTGAAAAGCATGACGAGCGAGAATGCCAGCCTTCAGGAAGATTTGGCCTTCTTTCAGAATCTCACTGCGACACGCGGCAAGGAAGGTGAGCTGGCTATTCACCGCATGAGATTGGAGAGCGATAAAATGCCCGGCGAGTACCGCCTGCGCATGTTGCTGGTGCAGAGCGGGCAACGTGCCAAGGAGTTTGCCGGGAGCTATCAATTAGTTGCGACAGTAGTTGAAAATGGGTTGGAAACCATCCATTTATTCCCGCAAAATGAATCAGGAAACGCCCAATTTCAGCTTAATTTCAAGTATTATCAGCGCATCGAACAAAGCATCCGGCTGCCCGCAAGCGCGCGGCTGGAGAACGTGCAGGTGCGTATATTCGAGCGTGGCGCGACTGAACCCAGGGTGCGGCAAAGCGTAAACCTCTCGTAGGTTTTCGGTGAATGAGGAGCAAATGATGTTTGGAAAAAAACATAGCAAGCCACAAAATCGCATTGATTCCCTGATCGGGGCGGGTACGACCGTCGAGGGAAATTTGAATTTTACCGGGGGCTTGCGTATCGATGGGCAGATCAATGGTAATGTCGTCGCCGCACCGGGAAAACCGAGCACACTGGTGTTGAGCGAACATGCGCGCGTCAATGGAGAGATCAGTGTCACCCACCTCGTCATCAATGGCACGATCAGCGGCCCGGTATCCGCCAGCGAATATCTGGAACTACAAGGCAAGGCCAAGGTCTGTGGTGACGTGCACTACAATACGCTGGAGATACAGTTAGGCGCGATTGTTGAAGGGCATCTGATACACATCAACGCTGCGATGCAGGACAAAGTGGTGGCATTTAAACTGAATAGCGGCGAATAATTTATCAAGGAGAAAAATATGAACGCATCTACCGAAACATCAGACCCATTGATCTTCACCGACAATGCAGCCAACAAGGTAAAGCAGTTGATTGACGAGGAAGGCAATACCGACCTCAAGCTGCGTGTATTTGTCAGTGGTGGAGGTTGTTCCGGTTTTCAATATGGCTTTACCTTCGATGAAGTATGCAATGAAGACGATACCGTGATGAGCAAGAACGGTGTGCAGCTGCTGATCGACCCGATGAG
>CAZMWC010000134.1:0-6312 GCA_964569805.1 uncultured Gallionella sp. | reverse complement strand
CCAGCCGCGCGCCGTTGTAGCGCGCTTCCATCAGGAAGTGCGCATCCGGAATCCGGGTAACGATCGGGTTTTTGTGCCACATCAGGATCAGGTCGGAGGTAAACCAGTCGTCGAAGGTCGACAACGTACGCGCCGGGATGCGCACCGTATGGATGCCGGGGTAGAGGTCGCCGGTCATTGAGGAGACATCGAACTTGATGCCGCCCAAGAGGTTCGCCAGCCGCTGATAACCCTTGGCGGTGATGATGGCAAAGGGGCGCGACGGTATGGAGACGTTGCCAGGGCCGCGCGTCAGCGTGGTGTCGATGATCTTGTCGGCAATCTCGGTGAGCGCCTCGTCCCAGGAAATGCGCTTCCACTTGCGCTCGCCGCGTTCGCCGACGCGCTTCAGCGGCCACTTGAGATGATCCGGCTGCTTGATCCAGGAGCAATATACGGCGCCCTTCTGGCAACCGCGCGGGTTCATGTCAGGAATGCCGGGCAGTTGCGGGTACGCGCTCACCTGCTCTTCGCGCATGGGCACGCCGTTCTTGACGTACACCTTCCAGGCGCAACCCGCCACGCAGCCGTTGGAGTGGGTGGTGAGCCCCACCGAATCCCAGGTCCATTCCTTGCGGTAGAGGTCTTCCCAACCCCGGTATGGATAGGACTTGAGCGGATCCTCGATCGGTACAATCTTGGAGAAAGCCCACAGGCTGGAAGGCGTGGCTGCGCTGGCGAGCACTGCCACGGAGAACTGCAGAAACCTGCGGCGACCGTTACTATCGTCGGGACTATTCATTGCGCATCTCCAATCCGATGTTTGAAAAAAGTTTAACTACCGTATGTGCTATAAATTTCTTGCGGGAAAATCTGTTTCTGTCCAATAACAAAAAAACTCCTGAAAATCTTCAATTCACTACAGCACCAGCGGGGCGATGCCAAGGAACCCCATGGAGCACCAATCTGTCGAACCGCTCGTCAACACTGCAATGGAAACCGCGCGCCAGCTTAATCTTGCCGAACACGTTACTTGCGTTGTGGGATATGATTGAATTCATTTTTTTCCATCGGTTTCGATTACTGATTACTGTGCTGCACAAACCGTGCCTGATGGTGGGGTTTTTGTGTAACACCATAAAACCATGAAAGAATCCGCTCTGGCAGGATGTTGGCCTAGCGCAGCCCAAGCTGGGAAATACGCCATTGAAAGATCAATAATCCCTATCTGGTTACTACGGGGTAACCAAATTAATAAAACAGCCTATTCCGGTTACGTTGTGGTAACTTAAAAATCGAGATGAAATTTTTTATCATTATTTTATTAGCGGTTGCGGCTATTCTTGCCAACCCAACGCTCGCTGCAGATGAGCCTGCAATGCTGCGTGTCGGCCTGACGGCAACTGTCCCCGACCAGTATCAACTGATCGAGGAATGGCGCCGTTACGTGGAGCGCAAGCTCAAACGGCGCGTCGAATTCGTCCGGCGCG
Organism: uncultured Gallionella sp.; assembly: GCA_964569805.1. Classification (GTDB taxonomy): domain Bacteria; phylum Pseudomonadota; class Gammaproteobacteria; order Burkholderiales; family Gallionellaceae; genus Gallionella. The sequence goes on along the minus strand of CAZMWC010000134.1, from coordinate 4,843 downwards.
ACAGCTATATCGAGACGATGGATCTGCTGCGCCTGAAGAAGCTCGACTTCGCCTGGATCTGCGACTACCCCTTCGTGTATTTCAGGAGCCAGGTCAGGTTGCTGGCGGTGCCCCTTTACCAAGGGCGCCCCTACTACCGCTCCTACCTGATCGTGCCCGCGTCGAACCAGAGCACGACTTCGATCTCGCAGCTCAGTAACAAGGTGTTCGCCTACACCGACCCCTATTCCAACACCGGCTACCTCACGCCCCGTTACCAACTCCACCAGATGGGAGAAGACCCGGCGCAGTTTTTCCGCCAGACTCTTTTTACCTGGTCCCACCAAAAGGCAGTGGAAGCCGTGGCAATCGGCCTGGCGGATGGCGCTGCGGTGAGCGGCCATGTCTGGGACACGCTGTCCATCATCAAGCCGGAACTGACGGCGGCGACGCGCATTGTCTCCAGGTCTCCCGAATATGGCTTCTCGCCCGTCGTCGCGCGACCCTCGGTACGCGACGAGGATTTCCGCAACATGCAAAAGCTGCTGCTGGAGATGGCGGGCGACGCGGAAGGCAAAGCATTGCTGCGGAGGCTGAACATTGACGGTTTCATAGCAGGCAGTCCGCGCCTCTACGACGAGGTCGCCCGGATGATGAAAGCCGTCAACGAGAAATGAACCTGCTTAATCTCAGTTTCCGCTACAAGACACCACTATGGGGAAGTATCCTCATCGTTGCCGCTACACTGGCGGTTTCCGCCTCGCTCATGAACCAGGCTTACGACGATCTGATGAGCGACCTGCTGAACAGTTCCACCAACCTGAGCAGGACGCTGGCGAAGACGCTGTTCCCCACCATGATGCACGAAGAGGTATGGCGCGCCTTCGAGATCATCCGGGCACCCTTGCACGGTGGCCCGGATGGCAGCCTGGTCCAGCCGGAAATGATTTTTGCGCTGGACAACCGGCAGCAAGTCTTTGTTTCCGGCCAGCCGAAATCCCTTCCATTGTCGGCCGATATCCGGCAATTCGGCGAGGAATATGCGCAGCTCGCCGACCGGATCGTGGCCAGCCCGGAACCGGACGCTGCAATTATCTTCTCCGGCTCCCGCCATATTTATGTTGCCGTCCCTGTGGCCGAGGAGGGCGCGCGACTGGGAACACTGGTCATCGTGCACTCCAAGGATGTATTCATGGCGCGATTCAAGAGCGTCGCTACACGGGGTGCGGTAATTGGCTTGCTCGTACTCACCGTGCTGTTGCCGATCAACTGGTATTGGGGGCAGCGGACCGCCGTACCCTTGGTGCAGTTGGCGCGCAGCATCGACAGCGTGGCGCATGGCGTGCCACCGAAACTGCCGCTGGAAACTTATGCCTATCGGGATGAACTTGGCCAGTTGTTCGAGGCCTATGGCCTGATGGTCAAAGCCCTGCAGGAAAAGGCCCTGCTGGAGCAGGAGATGATCCGCTCGGAGCGTCTGGCGGCTGTCGGCAGGCTGTCGGCCGGTATCGCTCACGAGATCAACAACCCGCTCGGCGGCATGTTGGTCGCTTTGGACAACTTCAAACGCCGGGGCGGACATGACGAGCGCACCCTGAAAACCGTGGCCATGATCGAGCGTGGCCTCACCCAGATCCGGGATACGGTGAGCGCCATGCTGGTCGAGGCAAAAGTAAAAAGCCGTGACTTACTGCCCCACGACATCGAGGATTTGCAAATGCTGCTCGCCGGCGAGGCCCACAAACGGTCGGTTTCAATCCACATGGACAGCGATATCGCAGCCCCGATCGCACTGCCGGCGACACTGGTTCGCCAAATCCTGATGAACCTGCTGCTCAATGCCGTGCATGCGTCTGACACTTCCGGCACGGTCCGGTGCAAGGTCCGGCACGCTGGTGACACGCTGACCATCGAGACCGAGAACACCGGCCGAACCATTCCGCCGGAATTGATGGGCCATCTCTTCGAGCCTTTCATAAGCAGCAACGATACGGGCCACGGGCTCGGCCTGTGGGTCACCTATCAAATCGTGTCCCAGTTGGGCGGACAGATCACGGCCGAAAGCCGCGATGGGCTGACCCGATTTTCCGTTTCGCTCCCCACTGGAGAAAAATTATCCTAGCTTCCTCAGTTGGGCGGGATGGAGTGTGCGGTTATGGGGGTGCAGGGCAAGGCGCAACGACGCAGAATGGTTGTCCATTCCAAGGAGTTGCAACGCCGCCATGCGCCGCCAGAACCGTGCAATCCATCCCATAGCGGGATCACCAAAATGGCGATGGCGAAGAAACAGCATCAATCAATTGTGAACATCATGTTAGGTCAACAAATAAGCGGTCAACTGAGGAATCTAGGATTATGAACCCGAAAACACTTCGCATCTGCCTGGTCGAAGATGATGAACTGATGGGCGAGGCACTGTGCGAGCGCTTCGAAATGGAAGGCTTCGACTACGACTGGCACAAGCGGGGCAAGGATGCCCTGCTGGCGTTGCAGCGCAGGCGCTACGGCATCGTGCTCAGCGATATACGCCTTCCCGACTTGAGCGGCGAGGATATGTTCGTGCAATTGCGCCGTCAAGCAACCGACACCCCGCCCTTCGTCTTCATGACCGGCTACGGTGCCATCGACCAGGCCGTGCGCCTGCTCAAGCTGGGAGCCGCCGACTATGTGGCCAAACCCCTCGATGTGGATGCTCTGGTGCGGCGGATACGCGAACTGGGCAGCCACATGACGCCAATCGGTCCGGGGGAGCTGGTGCTCGGCGCCTCCAGCGCCATGCGCGGCATCGAACAAATGCTCGTGCGCCTGGCTGCCTCCGATAGCACGGTGCTCATCACGGGAGAATCCGGTGTCGGCAAGGAAGTGGTGGCGAGGCATCTGTACGAGTTGGGCAAAGGCGGCTCGACCAAGCCATTCGTGGCGGTCAATTGCGCGGCGATCCCGGAAACGCTGCTGGAATCCGAGTTGTTCGGTTTCGTGAAAGGGGCTTTTACCGGGGCGGCGAAAGAGCATCGCGGCTATTTCGAGCAAGCCCATGGCGGCACCCTGTTCCTGGACGAAGTGGGCGACATGCCGCTCGTCACGCAGACCAGGCTGCTGCGCGCCATCCAGGAGCGCACGGTCACGCGCATCGGCAGCGAGTCGCCGGTTCGCGTCGAAGTCCGCCTCGTCTGCGCCACGCACCAGGACCTGCGTCAATTGGTGGAGGCTGGCCGCTTCCGCGAGGACCTCTATTACCGGATCAACGTCGTCAACCTGCGCATTCCGCCCCTGCGCGAACGGCGCGAAGACATCCTGTGGCTTGCGCGGCGCTTCGCGGAGGAGCAGTCCGCGAAAAAGGGCGGCGCGCCGTTCTCTTTCACCACCGCGGCCGAGCGCGCCATGCTGTCCCATCCCTGGCCGGGCAACATCCGCGAACTGAAGCATTGCGTCGAGCGCGCCTGCATCCTGTCCGACCGTACCCAGCTTTGCCCCGAAGCCCTGTTCGGCGATGCGCCGCCGCCCGCCCCCGGTGCCCCCATCACCGGAGACACGTTGATCGCCCACATCGGCACTTGCGAAAAATGCTACATCGAGGAAGTGCTCGCCGCCCACGCCTGGCGGGTGGGAGAAACGGCGGAGTCCCTGGGCATCAGCCGCAAGAACCTCTGGGAGAAAATGCGCAAGCACGGGATTGCCGAGCCGGGCAAGCCGGCATAAGCAACGCCCGTGCGAAGTATGGTATCGGCCACCAGCGGAACGTTCTCCGTACCCGGGCGCAGTCAGAATTCATAACGTACCTGGAGGTACAAATGGTCGTCCCGCGACAACTGCCCAAACTGGCCCCACGGCTTGCCGCCGAAGAGATTGGCACCGAGCGCGCCCCACACCTTGTCGGTAAAGCTGTAGCGTAGTTCCGGGTTTACGAAGCGGTCGCCGTTGCTGGCGTTATACGAGGCATAGGCGGAAAACCGCAGCGTCTGATGCAGGAATAGCTGCGTCAGACGCGCCGTGACGGTATGGCTCCAGCGTTTATCGGCCGGGAAGCTGGTTGGCAGCGCGGCAAGGTAGGCATCGTAGTCGTACATGTGCTCGGCGTAATATTGCAGGCCGAGCGACAAATCTTCCTTCGGTTGGATCTGGTAGGCCGCCAGCAGCCGCATTTGCGAGTTAGGCACGGCAAAGTCGTTCCCAGCACGATCCTCGCGCGAATCGTAGTAAGCCGCTTCCAGGCTCAGCACCCCTTCGCCCGCACGCCCGGATAGGCTGGCACCATAGATCGAAAGTTTTGGGTAGAAATACGTGATTTTCGTCGTCGCCGTCATGTTGTCCGGCCGCATCGAAGGGGTGCGCTGGAAGCCGCGATACAAGTAGATCGCCGCGTCATAACCGGCAATATCACGGTAAGCGCGCAGCGCAACGTCCCCTTCTTTTGGTTTGACGGTTTCGCGGTTGACGACCGTCGGCATCGGGTCGTAAAGCCAGAATCGGCCAGCATCCGGTGTGCGGCTCTCGCGGAAATTCGGTGCCAGCACCAGCTCGAACGAAGCAAACTCGGGATAAGCGCCCAGCTTCACCGCATCCACGCCGCGCTTGAGATATTCCAGCGGCCGCCCGGCAAAAAGCGCCTCGTGATCTTTGGGGAAAAAATCGTTCACGAATACCAGATCGCCCAGACCCCAGGTGATGACCTGCCGGCCAAGGCGCAAATCCCAGTTGCCGCCCGCATAGTCGATATAGCCCTCGCGCAATTCGCTCTCATCCTGTCGGCCGAGATGGTCATAGGCCAGGTCGCCCTTCGCCAGCAGCCGCCAATCGCCTTCTGCGGCATCGAGCTTGATCTGGGCGCGCTCCTCCAGCCACTTGTAATGGCGGCCATCGGGAT
>CAZMWC010000133.1:6139-6336 GCA_964569805.1 uncultured Gallionella sp. | reverse complement strand
ACGCCGATCACCATGCCGAGCATGGTCAGCATGGTGCGCAGCCGGTTGGCGCCCATCGCGCGCCAGGCCTCGCCGAGCATGGCGAAAAACCCAGACTTCATTCTGTGCGGGCGATTCATGAATCGCCCCTACTGTATTGCGAAAAAATTCTTGCTTGTATATAACCCATATGCGGTGCGGCGAAGTGGGGTAAGCAG
>CAZMWC010000133.1:0-6129 GCA_964569805.1 uncultured Gallionella sp. | reverse complement strand
AACCGCATCAATCGCGAACGATGCGGTTCCTTCGTCACCGCATCCTACGAAAGCTGCTGTTTTCACGCTGCAACCTCCTGTGTAAGTTCGTCGCCGACGATGCGTCCGTCATGGAATCGCACCTGGCGCTTGGCATGGCGCGCGATGTCCGCTTCGTGGGTGACCAGCACGATGGTGAGGCCTTCGCGGTTAAGCTCGTCGAACAGTGCCATAATTTCTTCGCTGGTGTGGCTATCGAGATTGCCGGTCGGTTCGTCGGCGAGCAGTAGGCGAGGGCGGTTGATTAAAGCGCGCGCAATCGCCACACGCTGCTGTTGCCCGCCGGAAATTTTGTTGGGCATGGAAGCCGTGTAGCCATCCAGCCCGACCTTGGCGAGCAGCTCGTTGGCGCGCCGTTGGCGCTCTGCGCGTTCCACACCGCAATAAATCAGCGGCAGCGCCACATTGTCCTGCAACGACATGCGCGGCAGCAGATTGAACCCCTGAAACACGAAGCCGATAGTACGATTGCGCAGCGAGGCCAATTCATCTTTGCCCAGATCGGCGATATTACGCCCATCCAGAAAATAGCGTCCGGCGCTGGGTTTGTCGAGGCAACCGAGCAGATTCATGAGGGTGGATTTTCCCGAACCGGACTGTCCCATGATTGCGACAAACTCACCGGCAGCGATGTTGAGGCTGACATCTTTCAGCGCCGGAAACAAGCCGGCAGAAGTCTCGTAGGACTTGTGCAAATTTTCAATGCGGATAACGGCATCGCTCATCAGAACATTTTCATGCGCAGCGGTGAGCCGCCGGATGAGGCGCTGCCCGCCGCCAGCGTTTCGCCGACCACCACCTGGTCGCCCGCCTTGAGCTCTCCCGCAACGATTTCGGTGTTACGGCTATCGGTGATGCCGAGCGTCACATCGATGGGCGACAATTTTCCTTGTTGCAGCACATACACTTTGCCGGAAAACGCATCGCGTTTAGTTTTTGCGGTATTTTTTTTCGCCGCATCACCGGATTTCTGGTTGTTGCCATCAGCCGGCTTAAAGCGCAATGCGGCATTAGGAACCAATAAAACTTCCTTGCGTTCCGCTACGGTGACGTTTACGTAGGCAGTCATGCCGGGCAGCAAAATCTGCTCGGGGTTATCCACGTTGACTACCACGTCATAGGTAACCACGTTTTGCAGGTTGCTCGGGTTGAGGCGCACCTGCATTACCTCGCCCCGAAAATGGCGATTTGGAAAAGCATCCACGGTGAAACGTACCGCCTGGTCGACGCGGATACTGCCGATGTCCGCCTCGGCGAAGTTGGCGTGGATCTGCATCTTGGACAAATCCTGCGCGATCTTGAACAGCGTCGGTGTCTGCAAGCTGGCGGCGACGGTTTGCCCGACATCTACCGAGCGATCCACCACGACGCCGGATACCGGTGAGCGAATCACCGAGTAAGCGAGGTTGGCGCGATCCTTTTCCACGGTCGCGCGGGTTAATTGCAATTGTGCTGTTGCAGCTTTTTTGGCTTGCACCGCGGTGTCCAGTTCCTGGCGCGAGACATATTCCTGCGCAAACAAAGTGCGCATCCGCGCTTCATTGGCAGCGGCTAATTCCAGCGAGGCGGTGGCGCTTTGCACATTGGCCAGGCTTTGCTTCTGCTGTGCGGCAAGCAGTGCATCATCCAGCTCCAGCAAAATCTGCCCTTTCTCGACCTTGCTGTTGAAATCCACATAGAGTTTTTTTACCGTACCGGACACCTGTGTGCCCACGTTCACCAGTGTCACCGGATTGATCGTGCCGTTGGCGGAGACAGTCTGGCTGATATCGCCTTTTTCCACAGCCTGCAAACGATATTGCTGCTCCGGCGAGAGTGGGTAAAACTGGCGATAGATGGCGATGCCTGCGGCGATTAAGGCAACAACCAGAAGAAATAAGGCAAACGGGGAGCGTAATAGATTTTTCACTATGGCTCCTTATATCCTGTTTTTTGACCAGGCAGAGATTGCAACAAGTCTGCGTCCAGATTACCCATCGCCTGGGCGAGTGTGGCGCGGCTGACATTCCAGTTGAACGTGGATTGGATACGCTGTTGACGCGCGCTGGCTAGCGCACTTTGCGCATTCAGCACATCCAGTATATTGCCCACCCCAGCCTTGTAACGGCCGAGCGCAACGCGCTCCGATTGTTCCGCACTGCCGAATAAATCATCCGTGGAGCGTAATGACTGCGTTGCTGTGGTGAGATTCTGGTAAGCCGTCCAGACATCCAGCGCCACCTTTAAGCGCAGGCCTTCCAGTCGTGCTTTTTGGGCTTCCACCTGTGCTTCGGCAGCGCGTATCCGGTAGGTTGGCGCGTAACCGGAAAAAATCGGTACGCTGACGCTCAACCCTACCGACGAATCATGTGAATTAATTCCCGCGCTGTTTTCCTGGTTGGTTGATGCGGTCAGCGAAATAGAGGGTTTGGTCGCCGCGCGCGCCGCATCTGCGCTAGCTTCGGATGCCTTCACCTGCGCCGCGGCGGCTTGCAAATCGGGGCGGCGCTGGCGCGCTTCTTCGATCAGCGCGGCAACATCACGTTCAAAAATTTTGAGCGCTTCCTGTTCACCCCTTCTCCCGCTTGCGGGATAACCAGCGACTAGGCTGGCGTTTTTTGCCAGGCTAGTCGAATGGCTAGGGGTTTCATCAGAGGGTTGGGAAGAGGGTGCCGAGAGAGTGGCAGCGCCGCCCCCTCTCCCCTCGCGGGAGAGGGCTGGGGAGAGGGGGTTGCTTGAAGCAGGAAATCCTTCTGCAGCTACCAGCGCCACATTTTGATTGGCATCCAATCCGAGCATATTCGCCAGCCCACCCTTTGCATTCTTCATGCTGCCATCCGCAGCAATCCGGTTCAGCGTGGCTTGTGAATAGGCGGTTTGCGCCGACAGTTTGTCAGCCGGGGTTGCGCTGCCCGCCAGATAACGTGCCTGTGCGGCAGCGAAACTTTCTTTCGCGGCGCGCTCCGATTCGCGTGCTGCATCCAGCGCAGCAATGGTTGCTTGAGTTTGGTAGAAAGATTGTACCGCCGAGAGAAATACCGCCTGCACCGTGCTGTCTTGCGTGGCGTATGCCACAGCCAGCAATTGGCGCGCGTTTTCCAGATTGGCGGCGCGCGTGCCAAAGTCGTACAGCAGGTAAGAAAGTGACACTCCGAGACTGCGTTGGTTACTTCCGGGCGAATTACGATTACCGGAAACACTCAAGCTGGCACCGGGCAGATAACTACCTTTGCTCACACCGATCTGCGCCGCCTGCGAGCGCGAACTCGCCCATACCTCGCGGGTTTGCGGGTTGTTGCACAACGCGAGGTTGACCACGTCAGTTAGATTGAGTGCGCCGCTTGGCATGGCTCCCGCACACGGGTCACCTACTGCGCCATTCAAGCGCAATGCAGGTTTAAGCGGCAGCATCGCTTCCGTATCGAACGGGTCGGAAGTCTCCCCGGCCAGTAACAAGCCACTCCAGAGACAGAGTAGGGCGCAAACGTAACGCATTAGATGAAGGCGCATGAACAGGAAATAGAGTTTTTCTTTGCCCAAGTATAGCGACTCGGCATTGTCTGTACCCGGTTTTTTGTAAGAAATTGTATCGCAGCCAATGGCGCAAATGCTGGGCACGATTGGGGGTGCGACAATATGTCACATTCCCAAATGATTTTCCCATCTGTAGTATCCGCCCGCCTTTCAGAATTGATTAAAAAAACGCGAGGAGATGTAGTGATGGAAAATCGGTTACTTAACAGTGGGAAATTATTCGCATTGAGCTGTATCTATGTGAGCGTTGCCAATGCGGCGTTTGCCGCAGAAGAGCCGGCGCAACTTGGTGAAGTGAGTGTCTATGGCGAGCGCCCCGCCGCATTCCGCAATATCACCACCTCCACCGAGACGGCGACCAAGGCATTGATCGACAGTACCAACGTCATCAATACCGAGGATGCGGTGAAGTATTTGCCGAGCATCCAGGTGCGCAAACGCTTCATCGGCGACCGCAATGCGATTCTTGGATCGCGTAATGCGGGTACGCTCGACAGCGCACGTTCGCTGGTTTACGCGGACAATGTGCTGGTGTCGATGCTGCTCGGCAACTCCTATAGCTATGCGCCGCGCTGGTGGTTTGTCGCACCGCAGGAGATCGAGCGCGTTGACGTGAGTTATGGCGCGCATTCCGCAGCTTACGCGGGCAACGCTTCCGGTGTTGTCATGGTTATGAAATCGAGAATGCCGGAAAAATTTGAGGCGCATGTCGATGCGCAAGCCTTTGCACAGCCGTTCAAACTTTACGGCACCGATGAAACCTACAATGGTTCGCGCGTGGGCGCTTTTCTTGGCAATCGGCATGACGATTTGCGCTGGACCTTTAACTTTGGACACTTGGACAATACGGGACAACCGATGTCGTTTTCAACTTCCGCGCGCAAGACGACAGCACTCGCAGGTGGCGAAACAGTGGTGACTGGCTACATCTGGGACAAGGATGCGCAAAATGCCGATCGCGTTGTTTTCGGCGCGACCAGCATTGACCACAGCGTTCAGGACAACGCCAAGGTCAAGTTTGCCTACGATTTTTCCCCAGGTTCGCGGCTCACTTATACTTTGGGCTATTGGCAGAGTGATTCCGATACCAGCGTGCAAAGCTATTTGCGCGATGCGGCGGGCAATCCCGTTTACAGCGGCAATGTGAACATCGATGGCAAGAAATACACGCTGGCTGCCACGGCCATGCAGCCCGGCAAACGTCTCGAAGAGCACTGGATGAACAGCTTGGCCTGGCGTTTCGACCCGAAGCAGGGAAGCGACTGGGCGTTCGAGGCGGCGCTGACGAAATACGAGTTTGGCAAAGACACCACACGCAAACCTACCGTTGCGTTGCCGGCTGCGTCGGGCGGCGGTGCGGGACAGGTCCAGCTTATGGATGGGACTGGCTGGCATACGGCGGATATGCGCGCGGATTGGCGGCCGGACGGCGGCAAGCACGGGCATGATATTGCTTTCGGCTACCACTACGACCAGCACAACCTCAATGACCGGACTTATACGAACGCAAACTGGCTTGCGGGAGAGGCAACCACCGTCAGCGCGGGTAACACGGGCAAGACAGAAACGCAGGGTTTTTATGTTCAGGATGCGATCCGCGTGAGGCAGGATATGACGTTGACCTTGGGCGCGCGTTACGAACAATGGCGCGCATTCAACGGCACTACAACGAACAGCACGCCGACGACTCTGTCCTATCAGGAGCGCAAGGAGAACTTCACTTCACCGAAGCTTTCTCTCGCATGGGTGGCGACGGAAGACTGGCTGCTGCGCGGCTCTCTTTCGCGTGCCGCACGCTTTCCCACGGTCACCGAGCTATTCCAGGGCACGATCAGCGGTAGCAGTATCGTTAACAATGACCCCAACCTCAAGCCGGAGAAAATACTGGCGGGCGAACTGGCCACCGAACGTGAGCTGGATGGCGGCAACCTGCGTATCTCGCTTTTTCAGGACAATGTGACCGATTATTTGACGCGCCAGACCGATACTACGGTTAGTCCGACGGTGACAAATGTTCAGAATGTTGACGAGGTTCGCGTTCGCGGCATAGAGACGAGCATGCAGCGGCGCAATGCGTTCATGCCGGGGCTCGATCTGACCGGTAGTTTGACTTTCGCTGAATCCGAGATTCTTGCGAATACCAAGAACCCGGCCAGCGTCGGCAAGCGCATGATCCGCATTCCAGACTGGCGGGCGACGCTGGCTGCGACTTGGCATGCCAACGATAAGATGGATTTCACGCTGGCCGGCCGATATAGTGGAAGGCAATTCAACCAACTGGATAACAGCGACACCAACGATGGCGTATACGGTGGTGTGAGCCAATTTTTTGTCATGGACACCAAGTTCAACTACCGTTTCGACAAGCGTCTATCGATGTCCGTCGGCGTGGATAACCTGAACAACGAGAAATACTATGCTGCCCACCCGTATACGCAACGTACGTGGATTGCGCAGATCAAGGGAAGTTTGTAACGTGGATAAACCCAGATAGTTCATCAGTAAGTAGGATGGGTGGAGCGTAGCGATACCCATCAACCTGCAACGATGGGTATCGCTACGCTCCACCCATCCTAC
>CAZMWC010000132.1:0-6401 GCA_964569805.1 uncultured Gallionella sp. | reverse complement strand
CCGACCTTCAAGCATCACTTCCACAAAGCTGCGCGTCTCTGTGCTGAAGCGCGAGAACTCTTCTTCCGTCAGCAAGCCACGGGATTGGATCAAGGCGATTTGGGTTAGCGCTGTTGAACGCCGGAGATCGTTAAACAATTGCGACATTTCCCGGTCTCGGCATTCAACAACTTCGAAAATATCCAAATAGCGCTGATGAAAACTCTTTGCGCTATCGGCGTTGATGCTCCCGATTTCAGACAGGATGCGCTGGGAAAAACGCTCAAGCGCAACCGGGTGCAGCTGCCTCAATAACTTCCAGTCGGATTCTTTTATTTCGCGCGGCATTGTGGGTCCCCAATATCTGACTGAACAGGTTTCGATTCTATTTCAAAGACCAAGAGCTTGGTAGTATGGGGTGCGATAGCCTTGCTGCGCTATAATCGCCGCACAAATTTGTGTTTGCGGGTTTGTGGGGAAAAATAAATGAAAATTTTACGAAGCCGCGCTGAAGCAGCATTGCCAGGCTCGGAGACACACCGGGGAGAGGATTGATGAACAAGCAAGAGGTTGAATTACTGAGCAAGGAAATCGAAATGCTGATGAACGAGCGTGCGCGGTTGCTCAAGGTGGTAGGCGCTGCCGCCGTGCTGGTGGCGAACACCGATTCAAAGGCATTGCCGGGAGCCGCGATGGATGCGGCGGAAATGTTGTCGGAAACACTGAACGCCCTGCCCGAAGAGACGCTGCAGGATGCGCTGGAATCGGTGAGCGCACAGACAGCATAGGGCGCAATGGAACAACGCACAGGTCTGATACTTACCGGCGGCGGCGCACGTGCCGCCTATCAGGTCGGTGTGCTCAAGGCGATTGCCGAATTTTTGCCGCGCCGCGCACGCAACCCTTTTCCGGTAATTTGCGGAACCTCGGCGGGCGCGCTCAATGCCGCCACTATCGCGGTGAACGCGCAGAATTTTCGCAAGGGCGTGCGCTACCTCAACAATATCTGGAAAAATTTCCACGCCCATCAGGTCTATCGCACCGACGTGCTCGGTGTATTCAACAATACCGTATTGTGGCTGACCGGCCTGTTATTGAGCGCCTTGGGTATTAACCGCCTCAAACACGCCTCGCTGCTGGACAATTCGCCGCTGGCCAAATTGCTGGAAGAAGTCATGCCTTGCGAAAAAATCCAGGACAGCATCGATGCCGGATTACTGCACGCATTGAGCGTAACCGCATCCGGCTACGGGTCGGGGCAATCGGTGACGTTCTATCAGGGGGTTGCGGGGCTGGTTCCGTGGCGGCGCGCCAGGCGCATCGGCCTCCAGACACGGATCGAAAACAAGCATCTGCTGGCCTCATCGGCGCTCCCGTTTATTTTCCCCGCAACCCTGATCAACCGCGAGTATTTTGGCGACGGTTCGATGCGCCAGATTGCGCCGGTCGGCTCCGCGCTGCATCTGGGCGCAACCCGGGTAATGGTCATCGGTGTCACCACAAACGGCGCTGTCGAACAACCCAAGCGCAACGAGCTGAATGAATATCCATCGTTGGCGCACATTGCCGGTCACGCGCTGAACAGCATCTTTCTCGACAACATGGAAGTGGATATGGAACGGGTGAGAAAAATCAACGATCTGGTTGCGATGATACCGAAAGAGGTGTGTGAACGCGCCAATCTCAAGCATATTGACCTGCTGGTTATTTCACCCAGCCAACCGATCGAAAAAATTGCCGAGCTTTACGCATCGGAGCTGCCCTGGACCATACGCCTGCTGCTGCGCATGGTCGGCGCGATGCCGCACAGCGGCGGCATTTTGGTAAGTTACCTGCTCTCCGAAGGAAAATTCTGTCGCGCGTTGATTGATCTCGGTTACCAGGATGCGTTAAAACAACGCGATGAAATTCTGCGCTTCCTCGATGTGCAACCGCATCAGGATAGCGGGATGCCACAATGACAAAAGGCATCATTCGTGCGCGCGCTTGGCAGCTATTGAACATGTTGGCAAACGGCGAATTCCATTCCGGCGAAATTTTGGCAGAGCGGCTTGGGGTGTCGCGCGCCAGCGTATTCAACGCGCTGGCTGATGTCGCGGATTATGGTGTTGCGCTACAGCGGATACGCGGGCGCGGCTACCGCCTGGCGCACGCCTGGCAGCGCCTCGATCACGATGAAATCGGACGCTGGCTCGGTGATGCTGCGGGGCAGTTCGAGCTGGAGATATTGCCGCAAGCAAGTTCCAGCAATACATTGCTGCTGCAGCGTGCGGCGCAAAACACCGCACCGAGCGGCAGCGTGCTGGCGGTGGAGTTGCAAACCGGCGGGCGCGGACGAATGGGGCGGACTTGGCATTCCGGATTGGGCAACACACTGACGTTTTCCCTGTTGTGGCGATTTGGTTGCGGGCTGAATTCCTTGTCTGGATTGAGCCTGGCGGTAGGTGTGGCGATCATTCGCGCACTGGACCAACTGGGTGCGCAAGGTGTGCAACTGAAATGGCCGAATGACGTTTTGACTGCACAGGGCAAGCTGGGCGGCGTGCTGATCGAAGCGCAGGGCGATATGCTGGGGCCGAGTTTCGTGGTGATCGGCATCGGGTTGAATTGCAATTTGCCGGATAACCTGGTGCGACAGATCGGCCAACCGGCCAGCGCGCTGAATGAAGTGTGCGCGACAATGCCGGAACGCAACCGTTTACTGGCGACGCTGTTACAGGAATTGGCACGCGTGTTGCACCAGTTTGCGCGAGACGGCTTCGTCGCATTACGCGACGAATGGGAGCAATATCATGCGTATCAGGGCAAGCCGGTTCGCTTGCATCTGCCGGATGGATCGATGGTGAGTGGTATTGCGCGTGGTGTCAGCGATAACGGCGAGTTGTGCCTGGAAACCGCGCAGGAGATGAGGCGGTTCAATTCCGGCGAAGTGGGAGGGCAGTAATGAAACTGCTGATCGATGCCGGTAACACGCGCATCAAATGGGCATTGTCGGACGGCATGACGCGGTGCGCGCGAGCGACGTGTGCGGGAGAGTATGAGCGGGCATCGAACGGCGTTTTGCAGACCATGCAAGCGGACGGTTTGCCGCAACAATTCTCCGGGATACCCGAGCTCCGGGAAATCTGGGTGAGCAACGTCGCAGGTGAAGATGTCGCGCGGCATATTCGCAATATCGGCGCGGGGCAACATCCGCATACTTGCTTCATCGTTGCACGTAAGAGCCAATGCGGTGTGCGCAACAGTTACACCGACCCGGCGCAACTGGGCAGCGACCGCTGGGCTGCCCTGATCGCGGCATGGCATCTGGCAGGCCGCAGCTGCCTGGTAGTAAACTGCGGTACCGCCACCACGATAGATGCGTTGTCGGCGACGGGAGAATTTACCGGCGGGCTTATCTTGCCCGGGGTGGAATTAATGCGGCGCAGCCTGGGCGGCGCAACGGCGCAATTGAAGCCCGGGCAAGGAACGTATGCAGCATTCCCGCGCAACACTGCCGATGCCATGTTCAGCGGCGCGATACAGGCCAGTTGCGGCGCGATACAGCGGCAACATGCTTTGCTTGGCGACGACAATGCGCCAGTCATACTGAACGGCGGCGCGGTGGAAATCTTGCATGGTCATCTTCTTAACCTGCCGCTACGCATGGAGGATAATCTGGTGCTGCAAGGATTGTTATTGATCGCACGGGAAGCGAGCGCATGATGAAGACGTTATTCTGGATTCTGCTGTTGGGCAATGCCATCTTTTTCGCGATGATGCAATGGGGCGGATTGCAGATCGGCGATCAGCCAACGGTACAGGCGCAACCGGCGTTGCATGAAGAGAAAATTCGCTTGCTGGAGATGCGGCAAAGCGCGGCAACTCCGGCAGAACCCGCGCCCGTTACCGACAGCCCGACCGCCGCCGCAACGGTTTGTCTGGAGTGGGGCGATTTTTCCGGCACCGATCTGATACGCGCCACGGCGGCGCTGTCCGCCCTGCAACTCGGCGAAAAATTGAGCCAGCGCCAGGTCGAGTACAACATAGGCTATTGGGTATACATACCGCCGCTCAAGGACAAGGCAACAGCCCACCAGAAAGTCGCGCAACTCAAAGCTCGCGGTATCGACGAATACTTCATCGTGACGGATGCCGGGCCCTGGCTGAACGCCATTTCACTCGGCGTATTCAAGACACGAGAAGCCGCACAGCATTTTTTGGATAACCTGCGCGCCAAAGACGTGCGCACCGCACAAGTTGGCGAGCGTGCCAGCAAGCTTAAAATGACCCTGTTTGTGATGAACGGAGCGGACGCGGCGATGGAGGCGAAATGGGCCGCCATACAAAAGGATTTCACCGGAAGCGAGTTAAGGAAAGTCCCTTGCGCACATTGACAAGGTAAGGCGAAATCTGGAGAATGCCGCGCTCTTTGCGGTGATATAGCTCAGGTGGTTAGAGCGCAGCACTCATAACGCTGAGGTCGGTGGTTCAAATCCACCTATCACCACCACGTAAAAGTAAAGCCCGCCCGGTAACGGCGGGCTTTTTTCTTGTTAAATTCAGATTATCCATTAGGCCGTCGTTCCGGCGCAGGCCGGAATCCAGTCATAAAAAACATGCCGCAAAGCGGACAAAGCCACGCTGTTGCCCCACTTACGTGGGAATTTTTTAATCATCTGGATGCCGGCATGCGCCGGCATGACGTAGTTCTTGCTAATGGGCAATCTGGGTTTATAGAGGTTCCCTCAATACATTCACCGTTCGTCATCTATATGTCTTGTCTGGCGTGGGGATTGTAAACGATAATGCCCGCGCCAAATAAGCTAAATAAAGCGAGGTGCGGAATGAATACCGAATCAAATCATGTGCAAAAAAAATACCATCCCGCCTCGGGCGAACCCGCGCCGCGTTTTGTCAGCCGCCTCACCAAAAATACTTATGCGATGGTATTGGCTGGTGGGCGCGGCAGCCGTTTACACCAGCTTACCGAGTGGCGCGCCAAGCCTGCTGTCCCGTTCGGAGGAAAATTCCGCATCATCGATTTTGTCCTGTCCAACTGCGTTAATTCGGGCATCCGTCGCATCGGGGTTGCCACGCAATATAAGTCGCACAGCTTGATCCGCCATATTCAGCGCGGCTGGTCGTTCCTGAACGGCCAATTTGGTGAGCATCTTGATTTGTTGCCGGCACAACAGCGTGTCAGCGAAGATCACTGGTATCAGGGCACTGCCGATGCGGTGTACCAGAACCTTGATATTTTGCGCCAGGCCAACCCGGATTTCGTGCTGATACTGGCCGGCGACCATGTTTACAAGATGGATTATGGCAAGTTGCTGGCCTTCCACGTTGAAAACAAAGCCGATATGACGGTGGCCTGCCTGGAAGTTCCCATCGCGGACGCGACTGCATTTGGCGTAATGGGCGTGGATGAAAATGCGCGCGTTGTCGAATTTGCAGAAAAACCGGCCAACCCGGCCTCTATTCCCGGCAGCCCAGGCAAGGCATTGGCCAGCATGGGCATCTATGTGTTCAATACCAAATTCCTTTTCGAACAATTAATTCGCGATGCCGATGATGCGCATTCCAGCCATGATTTTGGCAAGGATTTGATCCCGCACATGGTTGAGAAATATCGCGTGTTTGCGCAAAGTTTTGGGCAAAGCTGCGTGGGTATGGGTAATGACCATCTGCCTTATTGGCGCGATGTTGGAACCATAGACTCTTATTGGGAAGCCAATATGGAACTGACCAAGGTGGTTCCCGATTTGAATATGTACGATCAGGACTGGCCCATCTGGACCCACCAGGAGCAATTGCCCCCGGCCAAATTTGTGTTTGACGAGGACGAGCGGCGCGGCATGGCGATTGATTCTCTGGTTTCCGGCGGGTGCATCATCAGCGGCTCGATGGTGCGCCGTTCGCTGCTATTCTCCGATGTGCGCGTGGAAAGCTATTGCAACATCGAAGATTCGGTATTGCTGCCCAATGTGAATGTCGGTCGCAATGTGACCCTGAAGCGGGTCATCGTCGACAAGGGTTGCAAGATTCCTGATGGCCTGGAAGCCGGAATTAACCCGGCAGAAGATTGCGAACGTTTCCACGTCAGCCCCAATGGCGTAGTACTCATCACCCCCGAATCGCTCGGGCAAAAAACACATACGTTCAGGTAGGTTAGAATTTTATAGGGAAATAAAATTGCGCGCAGCACTGGTGTTTCAGGTTTTTGACGATACGGCAGGAGCAACTGTCAGCCATCGGCGAATCTGCACCCGAAGGGGCATGGGATGCTGTTCCAACGGATTTGTCGATGCGCCTCGGATTCGTTGATGAATGCCACAGACAAGGAGTGGGGCGATGACCAACAAGGCGTTGATTGCATCTGTGGAGCAAATCGAATCGCAGATATTTCTTATTCGTGGGCAGAAGGTCATGCTGGATGC
>CAZMWC010000131.1:0-6404 GCA_964569805.1 uncultured Gallionella sp. | reverse complement strand
TGGCGCATGGCGCGCGAACAGGCTGGAGAGGCTACGCCCATTCACGAGTTTGCCGCTTGGCGTGCGCGTAATCGGCTGTCGCTGTCCGATGCCGCTGTTGCGTTGGGCATTACCCGGCGCATGGTTTCGTATTACGAAGCCGGTCGTTATTTGATTCCGCGTATGGTAGGCCTTGCCATCAAGGGCTGGGAAAATGAACGCAATCATTTGAGCCACTAAATCAGGACGGCAGATTAAAGGGGGCGGATTAAATTCGCGAACCAAAAAGGTCTGCATCGCAGTATTATCTGGGGATCACAGACGGCAATGACTCTTAAGTTGTCGAGGGTTGCCCATCGTCGATCATGAAAGCGGACATTCGGCGCTGCGCCCCCGTCAACGTCGGCAAACCGCGTCATACCTGCCAATCGATTGAGCTCTGCTCACCGGCAGCGAAGGGCCGAGGAGCGGCACTTCGAAGTGCGTTGGCTGAGCGACCGTAATGGTGTCGATAGCCGCCACTCGCATTAAATCTTGCATCAGAAATTACTGACGTAGCCATTAAAGCCATGCAAACCGCCTACATCACCCACCCGCTTTGCCTCAAACACGACATGGGCGCGCACCACCCGGAATCTCCCGCGCGCATCCATGCCATCGAGGATCAATTGATCGCATCCGGGTTGCTGGATTATTTGCAGCGGTACGATGCGCCGGAGGTAACGCGCGAACAGTTGTTGCGCGTGCATGATGCGGATTATGTCGGATTTGTCGAAGCCAACGCGCCGCAGCACGGCATGGTGCACCTCGACGGCGATACGGCGATGAACCCGTTCAGCTATCAGGCCGCATTGCGTGCGGCGGGGGCGGTGGTGCTGGGCGTGGATCTGGTGATGGCAGGCAAGGTGGAAAATGTCTTCTGCAATATCCGCCCGCCCGGACATCATGCCGAGCGGGCGCGTGCCATGGGTTTCTGCATCTTCAACAACGTCGCGGTCGGCGCGGCACACGCCTTGGCGCAATACGGCTTGCAGCGTGTGGCGATCGCCGATTTCGACGTGCACCACGGCAATGGCACGGAAAACATATTTCACGACGAGCCGCGCGTGATGCTGTGCTCCACCTTTCAGCACCCGTTCTACCCCTATTGCGGAGCCAACAGCGGCAACGATCACATCATCAATGTGCCGCTTGCCGCCGGAGCAGGCGGGGAGGAATTTCGTGCCGCCGTCACACAGTACTGGTTGCCCGCTCTGGAGCGTTTTCAGCCGCAATTGCTGCTGATTTCGGCAGGATTCGATGCGCACCGCGATGATGATATGGCGATGCTCGGGTTAACCGAATCGGACTACGCCTGGGTGACTTCCGAGTTGAAACACATCGCCACCCGGTATGCGCAAGGGCGTATCGTCTCGGTTCTGGAAGGCGGCTACGAGCTGCCCGCGCTGGGGCGGAGCGTGTTGGCGCACCTTAAAGTGCTTGGCGGGTTATAGGGCGCAAAATAAAAAAATAAAATGGTGTGCCGAATTAAGTCGCTTTTCCCGTTCTATTCACCTCTTTGCTTGCCACCCGTGCTGCTATTTTGGCATCGTCGCAATAGGTCCGATATTGGTGCGATACACGCATCAATCTGTGAGGAGGCAACATCATGTCAACACCAGCCAAAATTCGTTTAGTCACCAACGATAGCGATGAGTACATCGCCGAGTTACAAGCCATTCAGGAGGCGCGCGCGCGCATCGAGGCGGAGACGCAGGCCGATCTTTCCGCCCAGGCACGCGCCCGCGCCGAAGCGCACGCGCGTGCAGTAGCGCAGGCGCGTGAACGTGCCGAGGTAGACCTGACCACGCAGATCGAGGCCAATAGCCGTGATGGCGCAAAACTGGCTGAAATGGCCCAAGTCAAACTGGAAGCGGAAAAACAAGCCGCACGCGAGTTGCAGGAAAAATTGGCTTGTGAGCTACGCTTGCAGGAAGAGAGTCAGGCAAGGCTGCACGCCGAGCAGCAAGTACGTGATGGATTGAATCAGCGCCTGCAGCAGGAGCAGGTTGTGCGTCTTGCCGCCGAAAGCAAGGCCAGAGCCGAGCATGAATTGGCCACCTTGATCGAGCAACAGCGCAGGGCCGAACACGATGCCCAACTGCGCGCTGAAGCGGAAATACGCGCTGTTCAAGCAGCGATCGCCGAGGTCATGGCCCGCGCCGAACGGGCGAGCATCGAACGCATGGAGGCCGAACAGGCGCAAAAGAGCCACGCGGAGGAGAGGTTGGAGTTGGAATCGCGGATGCGTGACATGGCGGCGAGGCGGACTGCAAGTGAAGCCGAAGAATTACGTGCGGTCAAGGCTCGGGCCGAAGCCGAGCGGCGTGAGTTGGAACAAATCGGCCAGCGCGTTGAAGCTGAACAACATGCCGCGTTGACCGCCGAGAACCGCGCCAGGCTGGAACAGGAAACTGCCAGGCTCACGCAGGAAAAAGAGTTGACCGATCAGGCTATCGCCCGATCGCTGCAAGAAAAAGCCCGCAAGGATTATGAGTCTGTGTCACTGGCCAGTTCACGGCTCAAAGTCGAACAGTCCGCTGCCGAGGCCGTGGAAGCGCGGGTGCGTGCGGAATCGATCGCATTGGGTGAGATCGAGGTGCGGCTGGCGGCCGACCGTGAGGCCGAACAGGCCGCGTTGGCGCGTTCTGCTGCCGAACGCTCCGCCGCCGACTTCGCTGCCCAGCGTAAACTGGCCGAGGAACAGGCCAAGGCCGATGCCGAAGCGCGCGAACGTGCTGAACGTCAGGCTTATGACGCTGCCAGACAAAGGGCGGAATCCGAGGCGATGGCGCGGGTTGCGGCCGAACGCAAACTCAAGGCCGAACAGGAAGCAGCGGCCTTGTTGTTGGAACAGGCCGATGCAGACCGCAAGGCTATGCAAAAGCAAGATGAAACCAATGCCATGTTGCGCGAGGCTGAACGGGAGGCGAAAAACCGTTTGGCAACCGAGACGATGGCTCATCATGCCGCCACCCACAAGCTGCAGGCGGAACGCGACCTGGCCATCCTTACGCAGCAACGTGCCGAAGCGGAATTGCAGGCCGCACGCGAAATCGAGCTCAAATTGCAGGCAGAAGCACAGGCAGTCGAGATCACCAATGCACATGCCGCCGCAGCACAGGAGGCATTACGTATCGCACAGGAAAATACTGAACGTGAGGCTGCGCTGTTGCGGATCGAACAGGATCGCGTGGCAATGGAGCGGCAGGCGGAACAGGCGTTGCTGGAAAAACTGCATATACAAAATGCCGCATTGCAATCCGCACAGTTGCATGCAGAAACGCTGGCGAATGAACGTTTGGTGATCCAACAAAATCTGGCTGCCGAGCAGGCCGAAACTGCGGCAACACAACAAAAGATAGATGCTATTGAACAAGCCGCCGGTGTAACAGAGCAACGCACCGCGCTGGCAAGAGACGCACAGCTTGTCGCTGAAACGCAGCATGAAACCGAGTTGCGTGCCATAGCAGAAATCGAGGCACGCATGGCCACCGAGTTGCGCGCCATCGATGCCGACAACGCCCGCATCGAGCTTGAGGCGCGTGCACGGGAGCTTGCGGAAGAAACCGAGAGGCTGAAAGCACAAGCCCTGCAAGATGCGCAAGAGCTTGAAGAGGTTACGGTGCGCGCCAGGAATATCGCCAAGATTCGTGCCGACGCGGAAAGACAGGCGCTTCAGACAGAAGCAGAAAAAATTCGTGCCGAGGCGCTGGCTACCGTTGCCTTCAGCAAGCAGATCGCCGAAGCAGAGCTGGCGCGCAATACCGCGATGGCACGCGCGGAAAACATGGCGACGCTGCGTATCGAAGAAGATCGCAAGGCAGCCGTGGCGGAACAGGAACGCCTTCGTTACGAGGCGCTGGCCGCAGTTGCGGCACGCAAGCGTAGCGAAACTGATACAGCAGCGAGATTGGAGGCGGAGCAACGCGGGCAGATCGAGAACCAGCTGCTGCAACAGGAGCAGCAACGTCTGGCGTATGAGCTCGAATTAACGGCACAAACAGCCCAGCGTCAGACGCTGGCGGCGGAAGCGGAACAGGTTATGCGGGCGCGTATCGAAGCGGAGCGCGTGGCGGCGCAGGCCGAACAGGACAAGATGGCGGCGGAGCAGGCCGCCATGATCCGCGCCAGAGAGATGATAGAAGCGGCCATACAGCAACATAGGGAATCTATTGCGCTTATTGAAGAAGCTACCGAACATCGTATCGCCGAAGAAAGCAAAGCGGTCGAAGCGGAGCAGGAACAGCTGCGCACTGAAGCGCAAGCAATAGATGTTGCGCGCAGGCGCAGCGAGGCGGCAGAAATGGCGAAACTGGAGGCTGAACGGTGCGTGCAGATCGAAGCTCAATTGCTGGAACAGGAGCAGCATCGCCTGGAACAGGAGCGTGAATTGGCGGCGCAAGCCGACCAACGCCAGGCATTGGCGCTAGGAGCGGAGCAGGCATTACAGGCGCGCGTTGAGGCGGAGCGTTTGGCTGCAAAAGCGGAACAGGACAAGATTGCGTCAGAGCGGGCCGCTACCGATATCGCCAATAAACTCATCGCGGCCGCGCGGCAGCAACGGGAAGAAATTGCGCAGCACGTTGCCGAGGCATCCGAGCAAACCATTGCGGAAGAACAGCGGGCAGCTCAAGCCGAGCAGGAGCGGTTGCAGGCTGAACAAGCGATACAAATATTGGTGCGCGAGCAAATCGCTATCACAGAGCAGGCTGAACAAGTCTTGATGCGCCAGCACAAAGAAGAGCAAGCGTTGTTGGCGCAGCAACAGGCAAGACTGGAGAATGAACAGCGCGCACTGCTTGAAACCGAGGCGCGTATCCAGGCCGAAGCAGAAGCCAGCGCAGCTGCGGAGGAATGCGAGGCTGCCGAACAGCGTGCCCGTGATGCGGCGCAAACCAAAGCGATGCTGGCGCGCGAGGCGATGCAGGCCGCGCAACAATATGCCGAAATGGAAGAGCAGGAAAACGGGCGGCTGCGTGCGCAAATTGAGCAATCACGCGCCGAAATAGCGGTACGCGAACTGATGGTGCGTTTGCGCAGGAACAAGCAGATCGCCAGGCTGATTAAAGTTGTCGGGGGCGTGGCGGCGTTTGTCGGGCTTTCGATGTCGGCTTTTCAAACGCAGGAATCGGCAGCTTTGAAGCCTGCCGAAATCAACCTGTCGGTTAATGCGACCGCAAAACCGGCAGAACCAAGTTTAGTGGTTGCCGCTATTCAAACCGGAACAGAAATCGAGCCACATGCCAAACCGGAAACGTATCTTGTTTTGGGTGATCTGAAGATGTCGGATCATCTTGGCGTTGGATTGGAAAAAGTTGGATTGGAAAAAAGCGACCAAGCACAATAAGCTGCGATCAAGCACGGCATTTGAAGTTGAGCGCTACCAGCACAACCAGCAATGACATTGCCAGCGCGTTGTGCAAAACCGCCCCCAAAAGTGGCAGCCCAAGCAGTACATTGAAAATGCCAAGCGCAAACTGAACTATGATCAAAACCAGTACCGCCTTGCCAATTTTGTGCAGATTTCTTACTGCCATCATTTTTAAGGACAGCCAGCCCAGATAGAGCACGGTAAGCAGCGCGCCCACCCGATGTATCCAGTGAATCGCTGTCAATCTTTCCACGGAAAGCGGCAGGCCTGAATTATCCAAACCGGATGAAAAATCCATAGGCGGCAATAGCGATCCCTGGCAAAGAGGGAATTCGGTACAGGCAAGCGCGGCAAAATTGGAACTTACCCAACCGCCCAGCATGACTTGAGCCAGTGTCAGAAAAAATCCAAACCGCGCGAAGGCGCGCCAGTTTCGTGCGCTGTCAGCAGTGATTGCGCCAACCGTATTCATCTGACGCAATGCGATCCATACCAGCAGCGCCAGCATGGCAATCCCTCCGGTAAGGTGTACCTGAACAATGACGGGGCGCGGCAAATGTGAAAAAGCCCAGATACCGAAGGCCGCGAGGAATACCATCAAAACCACCAACAGGGTGGGTAGCAAAGGTGATTGGCGCAATTCTTTGCGCTGCCGCCACGAAAGCCCACAGACCCCGATTGCCATGATTCCCAATACCATCACCACTTGGCTATGCAGCTTCCATTGCCATGAGGTGTGTCCGCGCGCGGCACCGGGCTGTGGCGGCTGCCTTTCCTTCAAGGCGTTTTTCTCATAGCAGGCGGGCCAGTCAGAGCAGCCGAGGCCTGCATCTGAAAGGCGGGCATAGCTGCTCAATACCACCGCAAAAAAGGCGAGAACACAGGTGGTTAAAACGAGTTTTAGATACATGGGAGGCTAAAGAATAGGGAATATTGACTTTGCGATTGTATGCGAAGGCACAGCATATCAACCTAATAAACCGCAGTTGGTGATGAATGTTGTATTTATCCA